>JBPOHH010000076.1:0-20462 GCA_052035765.1 Bacteroidota bacterium | reverse complement strand
GCCGTAAATATAGGCGTTGTTCGATGTCGGTTGTTTGGGGTTTTGATAGTCTTGCATAGCGCGTTAATTCATAGAAAAGGCGTATTTTTGTCGTTCATTTATGTCGCAAAATTACAAAAATACTATGACTCGCCTCGAAACATTCCCGAATCCAAAGCCCGATAGACCATTTGTTATTACTCATGTGAATCCTGAATTTACGTCGGTTTGTCCTATTACCGGACTGCCCGATTTTGCAGTCGTCAGCATTCAATATGTACCTGCTGAAGTATGCTTAGAGCTCAAATCGCTGAAGTATTATTTTCTCGAATTCCGTAATAAAGGTATCTTCTACGAGGCAGTTACCAATCAGATTCTCGATGATCTCGTCGAAGCATGCCACCCGATGGAAATGAAAATTACCACCGAATGGGGAGCGCGCGGCGGTATGACCTCCGTCGTCGAAGCCGAATATTCACGGTCGTAAATTCAACAATGAAAGCTACAATTGCCAAAGATTTTCATTGGGAAATGGGGCATCGCCTGCCGTATCATGACGGCGGCTGCCAGAATATTCACGGACATTCCTACTCAATGCGCGTAGAAGTTTCCGGCGAAATCGACACACGCGGCATGGTTATTGACTACTTCGATCTCAAGCGCGCCGTGATGCCGATTATTGATATGTTAGATCATTCGTTTTTGTGTTCGGACTCTGATACCGCGATGATCGAATTCTTCGAGAAACACCCGATGAAGGTGAAAGTGGTGTCGTTCCACTCAACAGCCGAAAATATTGCCTTGATGATACTCAGTGAAATTACGCCGATTATCCGGCAATTCCCGAATGTCGAGACGCTCAGCGTCCGCCTGCACGAGACAGCGCGGACCTTTGCCGAGGTGTCGGTGAATCTTCGGGAGGGGTAAGAGACAATGCTGTCAACGTAAGAATTTGGCATTTGCTTGATGCTTCGACAAGCTCAGCATGACGAGTGAGTTACCGTCACAATGAGTATGTTTCATTATCTTGTTCGTTCTTTCTTTTATTTTTCTATTGCTTATGTCTGTACGTGTACGTTTTGCTCCTTCTCCTACCGGTTTTTTGCATGTTGGCGGTCTCCGCACGGCACTCTATAATTATTTATTCGCCCGTCATAATGGTGGTAAGTGTATTCTCCGTATTGAGGATACCGACCAAACCCGTTATGTCGAGTCTGCCGAAACGGCGCTGATTGAAGCATGCCGTTGGGCAGGCTTTGAATTCGACGAAAGCCCCGAAAAGGGCGGCGAATTTGGACCGTACCGCCAATCCGAACGCACCGATATTTACCAGAAACACGCCCAAATTCTCCTTGCAAACGGTTCGGCGTATTATGCGTTTGACACCTCCGAAGAACTCGACAAAATGCGCGAACGTCAGCAAAAAGCCGGACTTGCGCCGAAGTATGACCGTTCGATTATGCGCAATCAGCTCACGCTTGGCGAGGAGGAAACTGCTCGATTACTTGCTGCCAATGAACCGTTCGTCGTTCGCTTGAAAGTCCCGGTCTCGGGTGATATCCGCTTCTCGGATATTGTGCGTGGGGAAGTGGTTTTTGCGGCCCGCGATATCGACGATCAGATTCTTCTCAAGTCTGACGGCTTTCCGACCTATCACTTAGCGAATGTCGTTGATGACCATTTGATGCAGATTTCGCATGTTATCCGTGCGGAGGAATGGCTGCCATCGACACCGAAGCATGTGCTGCTGTATCAAGCATTTGGGTGGGAATCGCCAAAATTTGCGCATGTGCCGCTCTTGCTCAATCCCGATAAAACGAAGATGTCGAAGCGGCATGGCGATGTGTTTGTCGATGATTTCAAGAATAAGGGATTTTTCCCTGAAGCGCTTGTGAATTTTGTGGCGCTTTGTGGGTGGAATCCTTCGTCCGAACGTGAAATTTATTCGATGAATGAATTAATCGAACATTTTGCGCTCGAAAAAGTGAATAAAGCGGGTGCGATATTTGACTACAAAAAGCTCGAATGGATGAATTCGCAGTATTTCAGAAGTTACGAGCCGGCAACACTTGCTCCTGAATTACTCAAAATATTAGATGGATACGAGTATCCGAAGGTGAGCGTTGAGTATGCCGCGCAAGTTATTGGTCTGCTGAGAGAGCGTATTAATTTCCTGCATGACGTGCCGACGTTTGGTGATTACATGTTCACCCGTCCGCTTGCATTTGACGACGATTACAAGAGTAAACACTGGAAACCCGAGACGAATGCCAATATTACGCCGTTAGTCGAGATATTCAAGGCATTACCGGAGTTTTCGCATCAGGCATTGCATGATGTGGTACAGGAGTATGTAGCGTCGAAGCAATTAGCACTCAAATTCGTTATTCATCCGTTGCGCCTGATGATTACCGGCAAGCAGGTGGGTGCGGGAATGTTTGAAACGATGGCAATTCTTGGTCGGGAAGAAGTACTTGCCCGTATGACGACATTTTTGGAGAGTAATCCGTGATACAGCGATTTTCGGCGTCTGTTTTTGCTGCCCTTGCGATTGTTGCGAGCTGTTCGACGCCGGAACCGGTGAAGAAATCCGCGTGCATGAATGAGCGTACTCGGGAGACTATAATCCGGTGGGGAGACTACAATCCGAAGTCCGGCGAAATGAAGGCGTATCAGTTTACCGGCGGAGCGGTTCGTTCGAAATATCTCCGTGAAAATACTGCTTCAGAACCGGTGCTTTCGCTCGAGAAGCCGATTGCTTCCGAGGATTTTTGCCGGTATCTTACGCTCACATTACGGACATTTGACACAATACAAACGCTGCATGCGCCGGGGGCAGAGCAGGCACGATTTATAGAATATACGAATACAACGACAAATGCATCAGCGCGGGCAATCTGGAATCCTGCGTATCAAACGTATGGCAGTAAAGAATTTAGAGCTGTGTATGATTCGCTGATGACGATTATTCCCACTCAGGAACGGTGGTAAAACGCGTCACATTTTTCCTCACTTTCGAGAACTATGGCAACTATACCGAAAATATTATTAGTCGATGACAATCCGGATTTCTGCGGGACGCTCGCCGATATTATTCATGCGCTCGGCTGGCACACAGAGATTATCAATGTGCCGGAAGATGCGCTTGCGTATTTAGAATCTCACAATGCGGGGATCTCGTTATTACTTTTGGATATTGAATTTACAACATCTCAGCAGATGTCGGGAATGGATGTACTGGCGATTGCCCGCAGGACATATCCCGCGCTTCCGGTGATTATGATTTCCGGCAAGGGCACGATTGAGAATGCGGTCAAAGCGACGAAGCTTGGCGCGGTGAACTTCATCGAAAAGAGTGTGCTCAGTGCTGAGAAACTACGCGAAGTGCTCACGAGTACCTTGCAGCGAATTACCGCACAGCAGGATAATTCCGAGATGATGCGAATAATCGAGGGACAAGGAATTACCGGCAAAAGCAAAGCGATGATGGCAGTGGCCGACAAAATCATGCGGTACGGTCGCACCGACCTCAATGTGCTCATTACCGGCGAGACCGGCAGCGGTAAGAAGCTGGTAGCACAGGCGTTACACGCTGCAAGCCGTCGGAATAAGTATTCACTTGTCACGGTGGATATTCCGAATATTCCGCGGGAATTATTCCAAAGTGAACTTTTCGGTCACGTCAAGGGGGCGTTCTCCGGTGCATTAGAAAATAAGAAGGGGATGTTTCATCAGGCGAATAAAGGAACGCTCTTTTTGGATGAAATCGGGGATTTACCGTCTGATTTACAGGCGAATTTATTGCTTCCGATTGAGGAGAGAATTATCCGTAAAGTGGGGAGTGTGGAGCCGGAAGCCGTTGATTTACGGTTGGTTTCTGCGACCGACAAGGACTTAATTGCCGCGATGAAGGACGGCAAATTCCGCGAGCAGCTTTATCACCGTCTGCGTGAGTGTGAGATTCACTTGCCGCCACTACGTGAGCGTCGGGAGGATATTCCGTTTATTATTGAAAAATACGTCCAAAAGCACAATACGACGATGGAAGAGAATAAAGTGCTCTCTCCATCAGCAATTGAGTATCTGCAGGAGCGTGACTGGGCGGGGAATGTACGGGAATTAGTGAGCACGATCAGACTGGCATTACAGACAACGCAGGCCGACCATATTGAAGTCATTGACCTCCACCGGGCTATTGCACCGAATTCACAACAGGATAATCCTGTCGGACAGTTTAATTTCTCGACCGACCGTTCCCTCAGAGACGATATCGCACGTGCCGATCAGATGAAAATCGAGGCAACACTTGAGCGCTGCAAGGGGAATGTGAGCAAAGCAGCCGCAATCCTGAGTATCAGCCGTGAGACTCTCCATAATAAAATACGCAGGTATGGTATTAATACTCATGATTTTAGAGCGAAATAATTTCAGAAATGACAGGAGACTGCTGTGAAAAACATTGGTTTATTACTACAAAGTATTATCCTTTCGGCGATAATCGTGGCATGCTCGCACAGCAAGCCGGCAGTCAGCTCCCGTGATGTGAGTAATGCGAGAATATCACTGACACGCACAAGCTGCTATGGTAAATGTCCGGTCTATTCTATCACCGTCTATGGCACCGGCAGGGTAGAGTTTGAAGGATTTGCCAATACGAAAGTCCTTGGAAAACAGGAAGTGCACATTCCGGTCGATTCGGTGCGGATACTTATCGTTGAGCTCGAGAATCAAGGCTATTTCACGCTCAATGATCACTACGAAGAATACCAGATGACAGATTTAGCTACGGTGAATACTGAGGCAGAAATTGATGGTATTCGCAAAAAAATTACCCACTACAAAGGTGACCTCTCCGCCCCTCAAGTGCTCTCCGATATTGAAAAACGCATCGACGAAATCGCTACCGTCCGCCGCTGGCTCGACTAATAAATTTCATTGCTTTTGTATAGTTTTATTGAAAATATTGTTCTCGTAAAAAAATCTTTTGGTTATTTCGATTTTTACGTGCAATATTGCAGAACTCTCTGGCGACAGTGAGTGGAAATATACTGTTTATGATGGTGTTAAAGCGGAAAATGTCCGATTTATCGCCAAAATTATATGGTGTTTCCTTAGATTGTTCTCTATAAAATTTATTTCTGTTTTTATATTTCTAACACACATTTTTATTTGGAGTTTTCTATGAAGAAACTTTCCGTTTTTGTAGCAAAGAGTTTTGCTCTGGCTGCAATGGTTCTTGCGATTGGCGCTAGCACGTTAAGTGCTCAGGCGCCTGTGAAGCGCGTTCTTGTCGAAGAAGGTACAGGAGCGTGGTGCGGATACTGTCCGAGAGGCGCTACTACTCTCATCAACACTATCGAAAAATACCCGGGCAGAGTAATTGGGGTCGCTGTGCATAATGCGGACCAAATGTCGATTGCAAATGAGCCCGAGTATTCGGCTGCTTATATGAATGGCTATCCAAATATGACCGTAGACCGCAAAAGATTCAGCGCATCCGGTACAAAGCCGGGTATGAGCGACGGGTCAATTGTCGGACCAATTGTTCAGCAAATGGGTACTGCAGCTAAAGTGGATGTTAAACTCGAGAACTTGGTCTACAACAGCGGGTCACGGACTATTACCGTTGATGTGAAGGCTGACTTTGTTACCTCTGTTACCGGCGATATCCGCTTCAATCTTTACATTATTGAAGATAGTGTAAAAGGCAGTGGTACAGGCTATGACCAAGCAAATTATATGAATGGCGATAATACCAGCCCTTGGTATGGCAAAGGAAACCCGATTAAAAATTTCTGGCATCGCCATGTACTCCGCGCGACAGTTGGCGGCACATGGGGTACTCCTTCTGTTATCCCAACTTCCGTTCAAAGTGGTGGAAGCTACACAAAATCATACACATATAAATTGCCATCTACATACAATGCGAATCGCGTAAGCTTGGTTGGGCTTGTGCAAATGTATGATGCAAGTGTAGACAAACGTGAAATTTTAAACGCTGTGGAGCAAGGTCTTTTTGAAACTAAATTACCTACTATTGGTGTGACCGGTAGCGTAACATCGCCTTATCTCGTAGCAGCAGCAGGTACACCGCTTACCAAAAAAGTAACGTTTACCAATCCTAATGACAAAGACGTAGAAGTCAATATCGAAATCGATATTGACAACAGCGAAATCCCGGGTGGCTGGCAAACAACCGTAGAGCCTGCTACAGCTACTATCCCAGCTAATGGTTCTGTTGAAGCAACAGTTACAATTAACCCGGATGACGCCCTCGAACTTGCAAAAGTATCCGTAATGGCTACTCCTGTCGTTACTGATGCTATCGCAGCATCCGGCTCTGCAGTAGTCTATGCATTGGCCGATAAGATTAAATATGCAGTGATTTATGGATTCAACTCGTTAGTGAAACCATATTCAGATGCAGTTCAAGCAATTGAAACAAATAACATTGGTGCAGAAAGCAAGATCTTTAACTGGTCAACTGAAAAAGATGCTTGTATGGCATATAAAGAGCAGTTCAATGTAGTTATTCTCAGTATGTCAGGTGGTGATATTACTTCCGGTACATTGAGCAATGAATACGGCCTTCCACTTGCTGTTGATGCATCGGTTGATGCTGAATATCCAAATATGGTTAGCTATATTAAATCCATTATGGATGCCGGCAAGCGTGTATATGTATCCGCTCCGAACAGCCTCTGGTGGAATCAACAAAAAAATGTCATTAATCAAGATGCTACAGATTTCTTTACCATGCTTGGTATCGACTTGGCAAAAGCTAACGCACATTACACAAAAACTCAGACTGCAAACGGATACAACTTCGCATTCTCTCCATTTAATGTAAGGGGTATTACCGGTGATATCTTCAACGGTTATTCCGCTACCGGTAACGGTCAGACTAATTTGGGCTATACTCACTGGACGAATTCAATGAAAATGCTTCCAGGCAGCAAGTCTACTCCGGTGTTAAATTTAGGTGCTAATGCAGCTGATGTGGTCGGTATACGTTATGAAGCAGCTAACAAAGCACGTATCGTGTTTGTGACATTCGACATGCAAGCATTTGGCAGCATTTCATTGCAACAAGAATTGATGGACAAAGCCATCAACTGGCTCGGTGAAGGCCTGATTGTAAAAGTTAAAAAGCCCGTTATTGCTGATATCGAAGCAGTTGAATTTGACACAGTCACAAGCGGCCAAGCAAAAGACTTACCGGTCGTTATTTCGAACACAGGCGACGGTGATCTCGTCATTACCAAAATTTCAATCGCCGGTGATCAAGGATTTACCGTCAAAGGTGTTTCGCTTCCATTAACAGTGAAAGCCGGTGAGCAAACAACGATTAATGTTACATTTGCTCCTACATCAGAAAAATCATATACTGCCTTCCTCCAAATTACCTCGAACAACAACAACACAGCAAATGATGTTGTATCCGTTGATCTTTCAGGTAGAGGTCTCAAAGCAACAAGTGTATTTACTCCGGCTGAAGAAGCTACAACCATTATCGGTATGACAGCAGGCCCAAATCCTTCTGCCGATAAATCAGTACTCAGCTACACTGTAGGCGGTGCAGCTCCTCAATTCGTTGAAATCTATGTGGTTAATTCATTAGGTCAACGTGTAGCCGAGCTTGGTTCACAAATGCGCTCCCCGGGTAACTATACTGCAAGCATCAATGCTGCAGGTCTCGCAAGCGGCAGCTACAGAATCGTAGCACATACAGCAGTGGAAACAGTACAGCTTCCATTTGTTGTTAATCGCTAATTGCCCACAAGAGTAAATTACTCTTCTGATACACAGACAGCCGGACTGCACTCTCGCAGTTCGGCTGTCTTTTTTTATACCATCACCGAGGAATACTACCCTATACCGAACGTTTTTCCGTATTTTTGCATTCGTCCATGACCGAATACCTTATTTCATTCCTAACTCTTCGTGCAACAATCCGATCTTCCTCCGCAGCGTGAGCAAGCAGTATCGCAGCCCTCAGATAATGCTCAATCTTCACTCGCCGGATTACGTATCTCCGATATTATTATCACCCTTATCGCCGCAGTTGTCGTGGCTCTCTTTCTCAAAATCTTCGTCCTCGAATTGTATCAGATACCGACGCATTCGATGGAACCCAAGCTCCTTGCCGGTGACTGTGTAATTGCCAGTAAGATTGAATACTCATTCGGCTTGCCGACCTATCTGCCGTTTACCGATATGAGAATTCCTTTTTCGTGGAAAATTCAATTTAAGTCGATTCACCGTGGGGATATCGTGATATTTGACTTTCCGGGTGAACGCTTAGAAGTACTCCCACAAAAACATGAACTGTATGTAAAACGGGTAGTTGCGCTTCCCGGTGACTCTATTTCCGTACAATCCGGCCGCTCAATTGTCAATGGGGTGGAAATGCTGAACACATCGCTCGCTTCATCGTCGGGATCGGATGCACGGTGTATGTATTTAGGACCGCTTATCGTGCCGTATAAAGGGATGACGCTGCATCTGGACGAACACTCGGCGGAGCAGTATCGGCAGATTCTCGAGCGCGAGGGAGCGAGTATTGAATTCGTGAATTCACAGAGTATTATCAATGGTCAGCGCACGGACAGCTACACCGTGCAGGAGAATTATTACTATGTGCTTGGAGATAACCGAGGCGACAGCTATGACTCCCGTTTTTGGGGATTCGTGCCCGAGCGGAATATCATTGGTAAGCCAATTCTGGTGTATTGGTCAAATAATCCGCAAGAGCCGTCAAGCGGTGTACGGTGGGAACGCCTTGGTTTGGTAGGTAATTAACGATTGTTGTTTTATTGGGAATTCTATGTTTGGTCTCTACGTTCATATTCCGTTCTGCGAGAAAAAATGCATTTACTGCGACTTTTATTCGATTGAACGCACGGAGCAGATTGCAGAATTTGTCGAACTTCTCTGTTGTGAAATTGAGCAACGCGCACTCATTATCGGGCATATTCCGCCGGCTACATCTGTATTCTTCGGCGGTGGCACTCCTTCGCTCCTTTCTCCACTGCAGCTTGGAAGAATTATCACGACAATCAAAGATAATTTTTCAATTCACTCCAATGCCGAATGGACAATGGAATGTAATCCCGGAACAATTACCCAAGAATCACTAACGGCATATAAATCTTTAGGAATGAATCGGTTGAGCTTCGGCGTGCAGTCGTTTCATGAGCCGGAATTAGCATTCCTCCATCGAATTCACTCGCCGGATGAAGCCAAAGATGCAGTCGAAATGGCACGCAATGCAGGATTCGACAATGTGAGCATCGACTTGATGTTTGCCTTGCCGAATCAAACCATGGAGTCATGGCAGTCGACCCTCGAGACGGCAATTGCACTTGCACCGAATCATATCTCTGCGTATAGTTTGATATTTGAAGAAGGTACTCCGCTCTTTACAATGCTGCAGCGGGGAACGGTAGAGCGAACAGGTGAGGAACACGATGCCGAAATGTATGAAGTTGCCATTAAACGACTTGCAGCGGCCGGGTATGCACAGTACGAAGTGTCGAATTTCGCACGGCAAGAGCGCGAATGCCTGCACAATGTCACCTACTGGAGTGGCGATGAATACGTGGCTTTTGGTCCGTCGGCACACGGATTCGTACACGGCTCACGATATTGGAATTTCCGATCACTTACGCGCTATACCGAGCTGGTAAAGCAAGGAATCTTGCCGGTCGCAAATTCAGAAAAACTCACCGATGCGGAACGTATGTTTGAGAGAGCTTTTCTGGAGCTGCGCGCAAAAGGTATTCGGATTAAAGAGTTTAGTCGTGATTTTGGTATTGACATTCTCACAGCGCTTACAGACCTCGCACATTGGAAATCCGAAGGTTTAATTACCGTTTCCGAGCGAATATCGCTCACCGCTCATGGCTATCAGGTATGCGATGAGCTCTCGCTCCGCGTGATAGCTGCCCTCGAAAAAGCCGCAGGAGTCGAGTGGGAAGACCGTATATCTGCTCCTGAAGAACCCCGCGAAGACGAGTCGTATTTCACCATCCTCTGAGCCCAATCCGCGAAGGTTGGCGCAGTATTATTGTATTCAAAATTATATAGTTAGCTTACGGATAAGTGACCGCAGGACGTGGTGACTTGGCAGGAAGTACACATCTCTCGCGCAGAGTAGAGACTACCTGTCGGAGCCGGTGTTGAGTACGATTTAGCAAGTGCGAATGCACGGCTGGTTGATGATTTTCTGTTCTGAGAATTTTCTAGCGGAGAATTTTCGTTGGAAGAATTCTCATTGGAAGATTGTTCGTTGGGTTGAGAATTTTCTGTACGTGCTTGTTGTGCTGCTGCTGCTGCTTGAGCGGCTACAGCCATGTCTTGACCGGATGGGTCAGCAGGTGCAAGTGCAGCTCTTTGAACCTGTTGCATCTTTGCAATCGTTGCCTGAGGATTATTGGGAATGGGAGAGGTGTCGATCTGGACTTCGCCGCCGACTGCATATTGCGCGCCATCGGGGCCGGTGGTGTAGGTGAAGGATTTACCGCGCGCAAGTCCGCCTGCTGCTGCCTGATGTGCCGCTTCATGAGCGCGGACTTGCGAGTCGATTTTCTTTAATTCGTCGATTCTTTTCTGTTCGTCCTCGGTAAATTGCCGAGTTTGGCTGCCGGACACTTGTCGCTCAGGGTAGGATGCACGCGATATGGAAGAAACGCCGGTCATAATTACTTGAGCATAGCATCATTGATGAGGGCGTCGACCACTGAGCTTTCGGGCGGGCGTCTGTCGGTAGCGGAGGTAATCCAGGCAGTTTTTCCGGTAGCGGCATCTACCAACTTAATATCATACTGCCGCCATGGAATTTCGGCGGTGTAGCCGCCTTCGGTCTGGGTAATTCTTCGATCAACGAGGACGGTATCGCCTTTGCGTGTTACTTCTTTTTCTTTTTTGTGGGTGGTCGTTGTTTCGAGCGGTACCTGATGGATGTCTTTTCCTTCGGCGGCGATAGAGATGCGGAGCACACCGTCGATAGAATTAGCGCGTATCACCTGATCGCGCTGCGCATCGGTCCACGTGCGGGTCGGCGGCATGAATTTCATTGCCGAAACGGCTTGTACGCCATTATCTTCGAGCAATTCCACGAAGCGCTCTTCCATGCGGTATCCTTCTGACCATTGAGGAATATCGACAAGCACCATAATACGACCGTACGATGCGGTCGCGAAGGCAGGGTCGCGGAAGGAGATAAGCCGCTGCCGGTAAAAACTTGGACAACCTGAGAGCGAAAGTACGACAAGGAGAAGTACAAACAATGTTTTTCTCGTCATGGTAACTATTTGAAATTATTGATACATCAGTTTCGTTCGTTCGGTATCCACGGAGATTCGGTCACACCTTCAAAGAAGTTCGCCATTCTCGCTGCCACGAAGAGAAAATCGGACAGTCGATTGAGAAATTTAATCACCACTTCTCCGATATTTTCCTGAGCTGCAAGCTCGACGGCAGCGCGCTCAGCTCTGCGGCATACCGTGCGGGCTAGATGCAGTTGTGCGGCAGTAGGGCTGCCTCCCGGAAGGATAAAATTCTTCAATTCCGGCAGGTCTTCCTGATATTCGTCGATCATTTGCTCAAGCCAACTGATGTGTGACTCGGTAATGCGTGGAATTGTATATTTTTCAGGAGGATCCAGAGGAGTAGCAAGGTCACTGCCAACGGTAAAGAGGAGGGAAGAAAGATCTTTGAGTGGCTGAATAAGTCTGCGGGGAACGTCGGTCGAGAGGGCAATTCCGATGATGGAATTTAATTCATCGACCGTGCCATACGCCGTAATACGGAGTGAGTATTTTGATACCCGTTGTCCGCCAAAGAGTCCGGTTGTACCGTCGTCGCCTGTTTTAGTATATATTTTCATAGATTTATAGGGGTTACGTTATTCGGTAGGTTCAGCTTGCCCAACTGAGGCAACCTGCGCATCAAGCATTAATAATCCGCTCATATCACTACCAATCATTTTAAGTTTTTGAAGTACACGGCTTGCCATCGCTTCTTCTTCCCGCTGCTCGGTAATAAACCAATGCAGAAAGACTTCGGTGGAATAATCACTCACTTCGCGGGTCACGCGCACGATATCGTTGATACGTCCGGTGAGCTCGCATTCATGATTATACACAGCTTGTACAGCTTCGAGGGGGGAATTCCACATCTGGGTGGGTTCGGGGATTTGACTCAGGACTACCTGACCGTTACGTTCAAGCAGATAACCGTAAATTTTCATTGCATGCTGGGTTTCTTCGACTGCCTGCCGGCGCGTCCACTGCTCAAACCCTTCTAAATCCAAAGAGTTGAAATAGGTTGAAACTGATAAATACAAATACCAGGAATAAAACTCGCGATTCATTTGCTCGTTGAGCATTCCGAGCACCTTCTCGTTCATCATCCTTTTGTCCTTTGTTACTGTTAATAAAATAATAGACTTTGCTTGCATAGAAGCCCTGCGCGCAAAAAATAAGGAATTCCTCACACGTAAAGAGCGTACTTTCATTGCATTTTTTCTGACAAACGATTCATTTTGTTGAAAATTACTGCTGAATTACCGTTCATTGTATGCAGAATCAGAAAAATTCTTTTCACTAAAAAAGTGAAATCGTGACATGTGTCATGATGCTGTGTATGAAAAAGTTGGTAAATTCGCTCCGTCTTGCACCACAAGCCACCGAATATCCAAGATATTATTTTTCACACAATCACTTGAGGAAAGCGTATGATTCGCACCTTTCTATGCAGTCTTTGCATGGTGCTTGCCTTCACTGCGGCAAGCGCGGAAATTCCCCGTATATTTACCCTGCAATGCACGTTAACCGATCGACAATCCAATCCCTTACCCGACGGTATTCATCGAATTACCGTGAGACTATACGATGCACCGTCGGGCGGCACGTTGCTCTACAGCGAAGAATTCACACAATCGATATCCAAGGGATTATTTCACTGCACAATTGGTGAAAAGTCTCCGCTGCCGACGAATGTGGATTTTACTGCTCAATATTATATCGGGATTAGTTATGAGGGCAGTCCGGAGGCAGAAAACAGAATAGCGCTTCACCCTGCACCCTATGCACTGATGGCAGCGCAAGTACCTGACGGATCAATTACATCCGATAAATTATCGCCCGCACTGCTCGAAAGTATCAAAGGCGAAAAGTCACTCGCTAATTCCGTCAGCGGTACAAAAGCGTTTGTCGGCGGTGGTGATTATAATACGATTTCCAATGTTAATTATGCATCTATTGTCGCAGGAAACGGGAATTCAATCACCGGCGGGAGTACGTACGCGTCCATTGGTGGCGGATATAGCAATGCCATTACCGGAAATTCAGCCACAATTTCCGGCGGAAATGATAATTCTGCAAACGCACAATATACTGTAATTGGGGGTGGATACAGTAATTATGCATCAGGAATCTCCTCTGTCATCAGTGGCGGAAATGATAATACAAACAGTGGCCAAAACGGCACGATAGGCGGTGGCTACAGCAATACGCTCTCCGGGAATTCGGCGACCATTGCCGGAGGGAATGACAATGCCGCAAACGCACAGTACTCCGCAATAGCAGGCGGCTACGGACTCAGTTTTTCGTCATCGGCGACCGGTTCATTCGGGTATAATGGCTATGCTGCCGGCGCTACTGCTACTGTAACTGCCTCAAATACCGCGTACTTCGGAAATGTCCATCTCTGGCTCGGCAATACAAGAGGGCAAGCCGGCGAACTCCGCCTGTACGAAGCCCAAAGTACGACCGGCACATTTCCCGCAACTTCGACCAATTACACGGCCTTTAAATCCGGCGCTCAGTCGGCTGATATTACCTATACCTTGCCACCAACGGCAGGTGAAAACGGGCAATTTTTACAAACAAACGGAGCAGGTGTGCTCACCTGGGGCGATGTACCGGGCGGAAGCGAAGCCGCAGGCGGTGATTTATCAGGGAGTTATCCCAATCCAACAATCGCCGATGGCGCAATTACGGTTCAAAAACTAGCAGCCGGAGTACTGCCGACAAGCCTGCCGCCAAGTGGAAATGCAGGTGGAGATTTATCAGGGAATTATCCTAATCCAACAATCGCCGATGGCGCAATTACCATGCAGAAACTAGCCGCCGGAGTGATCCCAACGAGCCTGCCACCCAGTGGAGGCGCAGCAGGTGATTTAGCAGGAAATTATCCAAATCCGACTCTTGCAAGCTCCTCGGTAACAAGTGCAAAAATCGCCGACAGTACGATAATGAATAGTGATATTTCTCCTACTGCCTCGATTGCATACTCGAAATTAAACATCGCTAATTCCATCCTATCATCCGACTTAACGAGTAATTCAGTCACCGGGCCGAAAATCAGCGCCGAAGCCGTTACCACCTCCAAAATTGCTGATCTGACCATACAATCCAATGACCTGAAAGATAATGCGATTATCACCTCCAAAATCGCCGATACCAATGTAACCATGGCGAAACTCGCACGCAGCAGCGCGACGACCGGACAAGTCATCGGATGGAACGGCAGCGCATGGGCGCCGACCAATCTCCACCAAAGTACAAGCGCCGCCACCGTGCCCGCCCTGCAAATCGGCACGACCTCGTCCGCGACAGGATACATGACCTATGCCAGTAAACTCGTGCAGAATAATATGGGTGGCGGTAGTACGCTCGCGGCAGGTTCGTCAGTGTATGAGCTCACGGGAACAGCGCCCGCGTCGGCAATTACTCTGCCGGTCGGTGTGCCGGCGGGAACATCACTCTACCTGCTCAACAGCACCACCGGAAGTGTGGTAGTATCAATTGTAAATGGGAATTACACCGTTTCGCAATATCGGGGTATGCAGTTTTTGTATTCCGGCAGCGCTTGGTATCCGGTTGGAAATTAATACAATACACGTAAAGATTTGCTGAATTTGGAAGTCATTGTTCGTACGAGAACTCCGGCGTGGCGTGGAATTGTAAAGACTGGCACAAGCCAAGAGAATTCCCGACCTGATGCCACCATCTCTCGTTTTTTTCTTAATTTTGGCACGAAAACCACCATTTAAATAAGCAATACATTAGCAAATCTTTATTAACTCTATGAATAGTAATCCAATTGTCGGAATTATTATGGGCAGTGATTCCGACCTGCCGACCATGCGCGAAGCTGCTCTCATCTGCGAAGAATTCTCGATTGCGTATGAGATACGTATCGTGTCGGCGCACCGAACTCCATCAGACATGGCTGATTACGGACTCCATGCTCATGAGCGGGGGATTAAAGTAATTATCGCCGGTGCGGGCGGTGCGGCACATTTGCCGGGAATGATTGCAGCGTTTAGTCCGTTGCCGGTGATTGGCGTGCCGGTGCAGTCCAAGGCACTCTCCGGCAAGGATTCACTGTTGTCTATCGTGCAAATGCCGCCGGGTGTGCCGGTTGCGACGGTAGCAATTGGCGGCGGGAAAAATGCCGGACTCCTCGCCGTGCAGATTTTAAGCGTCGCTGATAGTGAATTAGGTCAAAAAATCATCGCGTATAAACAGCGCATTGCCGAGGAATCCCGGCGGAAGAATGATGCACTGTAAGTCATGAATTGACAAAGGTTAGGGAACGACGTCATACTCGGTCGGTAATTCCACGAAAAATGTTGTTCCCTTACCCTTGCCTTCACTCTCCGCCCAGATTCTACCCTTGTGTAAGTCTATGATATGCTTCGCGATATGGAGTCCGAGTCCGGTCGAACTCTCCCCGGCGGTCGGTACCGACGAGAGCTTTTGAAATTGCCCGAATAATTTCGACAAATCACCAGTAGAGAGACCCTGCCCCTCATCCTTTACTTTCAGCAGCACCTGCGTCGCAGTTGATGATAATTCTACATGAATTGTCGCATCACGCGGTGAGTATTTAATAGCGTTACTAACTATATTATCAACCACTTGGTAGAGCTTGCGTTGGTCGCCCTCGACGAGTACATCCTCCTCAATCCGTAGGTTGAAGCGTTGGTTTTTATTCTTGGCTGCCGTCGAATTGAGCGCGCACACATGATGCACCATTTCACCAACATTGAATAAATGCAGCATGAGCTCCATTGCGCCGAGAGAGGCGGCGGATGATTCTAATAACTCGCTGATAAGGGAGGACATACGACTCGCCGAACTCTCAATAATCCTCACCCATTCGTGGTGCGGATGCTCGTCCGGGAGCTCGGAAAGTACTACTTTCGAACAGCTGATAATATTGCTCAAAGGATTTTTCAGGTCATGTGCTGCCATGCCTAAGAGTTTGGTTTTAAAGCGATTGGCTTCTTCGAGTTCGGCGTTTTTTTGCGTGAGAATTGCCTGCTCGCGGGCTGTCACCTCCGACTCGCGGTCATAGGTGAATTTATCGGCCGCTTTTTGGGATTCGAGCCCACGGACTTTCCGTTCGAGTTCGTAAAACTGTTCGAAGTGTATCGCAAATTCCTTCCACCGTCCCTGCGATTTATACAGTTCGGCGAGCGATTTCCTGAGCTGAAGTTCACTCGAATTCTCACCTATATTCTGAAGAATTGAGAGTGCTTCGAGAAAGTATTTTTCGGCAGTGTATTGATTAAATCCTTCATAATCAGGACGGTTGTAAACATTCCCGCAGCGCTCCATCCAGTCGGCGACAGCATCTCGCTTTCCCATCTCAGCAGAAATTGCAATAGCATGCGCAAACTGCTCCAGCGCTTCGGAATACCGACCTACCTCAAGAAATATATTCCCGATATTCCCAATATGAATCATACTGCCCGATTTATTCCCAATTTCCTGCGAAATGTTCAGCGCTCGGTACTGATATTCTAGCGCCAGATCGAAGTCTTTGAGGTCGGAATACACATTCCCGAGATTACCTAACTGCCTTTCTATGTTGGCAATATCACCGATACGTTCGCCGATTTCAAGTGAACGGTTGTAATACTCCAATGCCTGATTGTACTCCTGTAAATTCCTGTATAAATTCCCGAGATTACCATACGTATTCGCCGCCACACTCTGGTCTTCAAGATCCTCACAGATAGCAAGCGCTTGCTTGAAATATTCCAAGGACTTAGAGTAATCATGGATATTCTTGTACGCTACTCCGAGATTCCCCAACAGTGTAGCTACATTCTTCCGGGTGCCATGCTTTTCATATAGATACAGCGACTTGTTGAAATATTCAATCGCACGGGTGAATTGTCCCCAGTTCCGAACGATAATCCCATGAACATTGAAGCAATGCGCAATCTGCGAGGAATTTTCCGCTGTTTTGGCAAGACGCAATGCCTGCTGAATGACCGTGAACCCTTGCTCATACTCACCATGCTTGCAGAGATCAACCGATTCTCGAATGAGTTTTGCAGCCTGCTCAGACGCTTGTAGCTTGTCGTTGCTATCGGCATTTACGTTGTTGCTTTTCATAGATATATGAGATTGTTGGTAGTTAAATAATCATGCAGGGCTTGTATCCTAACCATAAATTGTCATCTATATTCGTTGTGTTCACTTCATCTCGCGATACATGTATTTCAATGAGAAGTATCGGAGTATCATCCGTTTATTCTTACTTGTAATTCAATAAAAGCAGAATGGATGAGATGCATCAAAAGTACGTACCACCGATTTTGACCTACTCTGCGCTCGTTCTTGGCAATTCAACGATAAAAGTTGCTCCTTTGCCATGCTCACTTTCACACCAAATGCGCCCGGACATCATTTCTACCAAGCGTTTTACGATTGATAACCCAAGTCCGGTTGAATTTTCTCCGCCGGTCGGCTTAGCCGATAGTCTGGTGAATTGACCGAAGAGCTTTTTCTTGTCATCATCGGTCAGGCCCGGACCTTGATCCTGTATTGAAATTCTGATGGACTGTTCATCAGCATCTGCTCGTACGTGTACATGAGTACCCGGATGAGAATATTTGATAGCATTTGATACTAAATTATCCACTACTTCTTGAAGTGCAGTTTGCTCCGAAAGCGCACTGAGCGTGCCATCGGCAAAGGCAGTATTGATCGTAATATTCTTTTTCTCCGCGATGTCCTGATAATCCTCCAAGATAAAATGAATTACCGCTGTTACATCGGTTGGCTGTAAAATAAATGCTGCCTTCCCGGATTCTAATTTTTGGATGTCCAATAGCTTCAAAATAATTAGATTCATGCGTTCGGCTGTCAATTTTATCTTGCTCATTTTATCTTGGATATCTTCTTTTGTGAGATAAGAATAATACTTGTCAAGAGTTTCCGAACACAACAAAATAGCCGCAAGTGGATTCTTTAAGTCATGTGCTACAATCGCAATAACTTCATTTTTCTGGCGATTCGCTTCGTGCAGGGAAGAATTAAGCACCGTCAGCTCATCGATTACTTTTTCACGCTCCTCGCGTCTTGCACGCTCAGTCGCCAGTAGCTTTTCACGTTCAGCCTCTTTGCGCTCGTATTCAAGCTTGCTCGCCTGCTTCTTTGCCTCCTCGCTTTGCACCTCATCTTTGAGCTTGTAATAAATTTCTTTGTGGTTCCAAGCTTCTTCCCAGCGTTTTTGGCTATGGTATAAATCTGCAAGCGCACTGTGCTGCAGATAAAGACTTTGCTTCGTGCCCAGCTCTTCATTCATGGTAATAGCTTGAAGGATAAGCATTTCTGCGCGCTGAGAATCATAGCCGGTATAATTAGTATTTGCATAGAGCGACCCCAAATGCCCCACAATCGCCGCATGCTCAGCTTTCATTCCAAGCGCCTCATGAGCGCGTAAGGCTATCGTATAATACTCCAATGCTCGGTCGTAATCTGCATTCTTATAATATGCGAGCCCGATATAACCGTTAACTATCGCAACCAATGCTTTGTTGTCGAGCTGCAGATGTGCCTGCAGTGCTTTTGAAAAATATTCTAACGCCAGAGTATAATTAGCTAATTCTGCGTAAACACTTCCTATATGGCCGTTTATCCTCGCAACGGCAGCCGTCATACCAAGCTCCTGATGGACTACAAGTGCCTTCGAATACGCGTCGAGCGCCTGTGGGTAATCGCCAAGAAATTGATACACCGTTCCGATATTTCCCGTCACAAGCGCAACTTCCGCCTTCATGCCGAGTTCCACGAACGAAGATAACGCATTCCCATAGTATTGTAATGCCCGCGGATAATCGCCTAATGCCTTGTAAACACTGCCGATATGACCCGTTGCCCGTGCTGCGTTTTCTTTCATTCCCAGCTCTTCATTGGCAATTACCGCTTGCATTGAATATTCCAATGAACGCGGATAGTCGGCAAGAAGCCGGTAAACGATTGCAATATTATGGGTTACTCTTGCTACATCTTCTTTCATACCAAGCGCTTTGCACTCAGCAAGAGCCAGCGTCGAGAACTCCAAAGCGCGAGAATAATCCGACAGTATTTGATACACATTCCCAAAATTAGAATGCGTTTTAGCTTGTAATGCTTTGTTATTTAAATAGTTACTGAGTTTTAAAGCTTCTTCCAGATATGGCAATGCATCATTAGCTATTCCACGTCTCCACTTCGACTCGGCGAGCACTAATAATGCCTTGCAACTCATCTCCTGCGAAAGTTCCGACGAATCTTTTTGAGCAAGTACCTCCCGTGCCATGCTCTCTGCAGTGGAGTAATTCCCCTTGTCATTTTCAATACCGGCGAGTAGGATGATATTGTCTAATTCTAAATAATTCATAGTGTTCGTTATGAATAAAGAAACAATTGTTCCACTACATATTAATCGCCTACTCCTGCGATTTCTAAGCGATATGCAGGTTTCTTCGGCCAAGCTCGTGATACCCTATCAACCTCTAAATTTTATTTCAACAAAAATACAAGAAAATTTTGTTCCCCGTTCATCATCTTCCACACCTCGCCTGCGGTCACCCTTGCCGTCCACACCGTGGAAGATGGCATTCTCAGTGACTGACAAAAAAAGCACTACACCGAAAGCACGGAAAATTCCCGTAATTTGCACCACAGAAATAGTACATATCCCAAGGAATAATAATGAGTGACTACATCAACAATCTTTCTTATCAACAACTTGCTGCGTCATGTGTAGTAGGACGTTTGGCCGAAATTCACTACCGCGAGGGCGGAGACTATGCGGCCTCAATCCATGAATTAATCGACCGCGGCATAGGAGGATTCTGCGTGTTTCAAGGGAATTTGGAGGCGACGGGCGTGATGATTGCCGGGCTGCAGGCAAGAGCAGGCGGCACGCTGCTCATTAGCGCCGACTATGAACACGGCCTTCCGATGCGCCTCGAAGGCGGCACAGATTTTCCGCATGCAATGGCGCTTGGCCGGGTAAATTCACCCGAACTCACCCGGAAAGTGGGTCAAGCAATCGCCCGTGAAGCTCGCGCGATCGGCGTTCAGTGGAATTTTTCGCCCGTATGCGATGTTAATTCCAATCCCAAAAATCCGATTATCAATATCCGCGCTTTCGGGGAAACGCCGAATGCGGCGATACCGCATGTT
>JBPOHH010000227.1:0-12372 GCA_052035765.1 Bacteroidota bacterium | reverse complement strand
CTAGTACCTGCCAATATCGTGTTTCCGTTCACTAAAAGAGTGTTATTATGTTTTTTCTCTAAGCCGGAATTGGCAGCAACCCAAGTCTTGCCCTTATCTGTACTACGATAAACTCCGTTACCAGTACCGACAAACATAGCAGATGAATTATGTGCAAAACATTTCATGTACCCTCCATACGGTCCATTACACTGTTTCCACTGCGCTTGCACACTCGAAAGAATAAGGAAAAATACCATTAAAATCCAAAATGATTTGAAGGATGTGCAGGAAGGTAGAATGTGTGTCATGGCAGCACCTGTGTGAATATTGGAATTGAAGAAACTTACGAAATGCAAACTACTCAATTTCATGCAGATAGGAAAGAAAAATAATACCACTTGCAATGTCGTATGAACGTATGAATTCAAACAGAATAAAATACTAAAGCCCAATCGTAGTGATTGGGCTTTATGAATTTACTAATTACTATTTATCCCTCACCGCACCACCGAAAACACCGCCGACCTCCGCTCCATCCCCTGCTTTGCGACCACTGAATACACGCCAATCGGTAAGTTCTCGATTGGAATCGTGAATTCAGCGCTCGTTTGCTCAACGCTCATCAACTGTTCGCCGACTAGATTGCTAATTACATACGTAACCGGTAATGATTCTCTACAGATATGCGGCATCCTGCTGATGGTGAGTGTGCCACTCGCAGGGTTTGGATGGAGAGTGATGGGAGTAATTTGAGAAGTTTCTTCTGACGGCGTGTTTACTCCCAGTGCATTTTCATATTTCCAGACTCCACCGTTTCGAATTCCGGCATATAGCGTTGTACCGCTTACGATGCATTGTGAAACTTGCAATGAATTTAATCCGCCATTGATTGCAGTCCATGTATCTCCATCATCAGTTGATCGAAGAACTCCTGCTTCCAAAGAACCGGCAAAGAGAAAATCTCCACTTTGCGTACAGGTATTTATACTTTGATTTACACTTGGAGTAATTTTAATCCAATCCCATGTATCACCATCGTCTTGAGAAAGAAAGACGCCAGTTCTGCAAGCTGCAAAAAGTTTGTTTCCGCGTACGAAAAGTGTAAGAACGTCGGTTTTTAAATTTCCCAAGAACTCCCAAGGGGTTCCATCGTCTTTTAAGCGCCAAATCCCTTGTGAAGTACCTGCAAATAATGTCGTACCACTCACTGCAAAACTGATTACAGACTGCGGTGACTTGGTCGAATCAAGCCGCATCCACGACTTTCCATCATCGGTGGTTTTGAAAACACCTTTTGAAGTTCCGGCATAGACAAAAGTCCCATTCTGAAAAAGGTTGTACACATAATCATTAGCCCAGGGTGTGCTTACCTTTGTCCAATTGGCTCCGGAATCGACTGATGTATATAACAATCCGGTAGATGTACCGGCATAGACCGTCGTACCAAGTACTGCAAACGAACGAATTACTTGTTTGACTATTAGTCCGTCACCGGTTTGAACCCAAGACTTGCCATTATCTTTGGAAGTATAGATTCCATTTTCTGTTCCTGCATAAAGTGTAGAACCCGACGTAGCCATAGTATTGATACTCTGCCGTAGTAATCCTATGTTCACCTGCACCCAGCTCTTTCCATCATCCGATGAACGGAATATCCCTGCTTTATACGTTCCACAAAATAGATACTTTCCGCTGTTGGCTATTGTATTAACAAAAAAGTCTTGAAGTCCGACCGGAGTCCACGAATCACCATTATCTGTCGATTGAAAAATTCCATTTTGACTTGTTCCGACATACAGCAAGGAACCACTATGAGCAAAGGAAGTCACATTTTTTGATGGCAGCCCATTGTTGATCGGCACCCATGATTTTCCATTATCACTTGAACGAAAAGCACCGTCTTGATTTGTGCCGGCAAAGATATCTGTCCCATGTGCCATGAATGTGTTTATCGATGTCTTCGATGTGAATCCATCATTAGCCGCCGTCCATGTATGTCCTTGATCTGTCGAGCGGTACACTCCCTCATTTGTACCAATCAACAAAGTACTGTCAATGGCAAAGATTGAAGATAAATTTTGGATGGGCAGTCCTGTTTTTATTTCTTTCCATGAAAGCCCTTCATCGAAAGAACGATACACAGATTCTGAATATGTTGACGTTGCATATATAAAATCTCCACTCACCGAAATTGTTTTAATCAGTGGATTGAATGACTCGCTCGACTCCCAATGCTCTCCATTATCCTTCGAATGATACGCGCCATAATATGTGCTGGCAATAAGATTTTCACCATGCAAAAAAATCGTATAGATATCATAGGTGAGACGGGTCAATTCCCAGGAATCTCCATTGTCTGTTGAACGATAGAGACCTTTACTAGTACCGGCAAATATGGTAGTCTCTTTAAATACAAAACATTTAACGTCTCCACTATACGGTCCGTTCGTTTGTACCCATTGCGCTTGTGACGGTACATTCAGAAGTAAAAATGCAATGTTCATCAAGAGAATTTTGAGCGTGGTCGTACTGTTGTATTTGTGTGTCATGGTAGTGCCTGTGAGAATGATATGAATGATTTACGATTTCCTTTGAATACTCCATCAAGCGCATTATTTGTTCCATTCTACTCAAAAAAACTGTCACCACGCTGTGCCAACGTTGCACTACGCTCCTTCTTCTTCTAACGCTGGTCAACAAATGAATTTTTATCATCGAATACCGGCATTGAAAAATCTACTGTGTTCAATTGTTCATAACATCACATCCATACATTTTTTAATATCTTGGAATATTGTTTCTATTTTCTACTAATCAACTTACACATAATAGGTTTGTCAATTCCATACAAAGAAAAAGTCGCCAACACCACACAGGACGAGTACTGAATATTGGATTTTTATAATTTCAACCAAAAAAAAAGCCCAATCAAACGATTGGGCTTTTTATAAAGACTGTCAGCAAAATTACGATACCATTTCAATTGATTCTTTGATATATGGGTCGTTTTTCGCAATGAGATTGTTGGTGCCGAATTGGCGGGCTGCGACAAACATAAACGCGCCGAACATGAGCACCCAAGCAGAAACTTCCGGAATACCGAAGCGAAGGGTTTCGCTGAACACCGGTAAGACGATCCAGCATAAGTCAATAAAGTGCGCGAATAACAGCAAGCAAGCAGCAAACATCATAATCGGCAGACGGCGCTTAACATCCTGACGGAGAAGCGTGAGGAATGGCACGAGGAAGTGGAGGAAGATAGAACCCCATCCGAAATATTCCCATCCGCCTTGAAGGCGCTTGGTGTAATAAATCGTTTCTTCCGGCATGTTCGCATACCAAATCAAGAAATACTGCGAGAAGGCAATGTAGGTCCAGAAAATCGTAAACGCAAACATCAATTTACCAATATCATGGAAGTGTTCAAGCGTTACATACCCTTTAAGATGTCCTGACTTATAGAGATTAATCGTAAAGATACACAAGAGCGAAAGCGTAGCCACGAAATTACCGGCAAAGAAATAGACACCAAAAATCGTGCTGTACCAGTGCGGCTCGAGGGACATCAACAGGTCAAATCCTGCAAACGTAATCGTGACTGCATACAGTATCACAAATGGTGCAGCACGTTTTAAATTTTTATAGGTTGGAGAATAATCCGATGCTGTGTCTTGTTTTTTGGAATTGCCAACGATATAGACATACATTAAGTACCATAATGCACAATATAATACGAGGCGGATTCCGAAGAACGTTTCATTCATGAACCATCCTTTGCGCATCAATATCTGATCGGTATGGATCTCATGGATCCAATGGAAGAGTTCACCACGGAAGAGAAAAATCGGAATCAAGCCAATCACGATAAATGGCACAAACCCGGTAAAATTCTCGGCAATACGACGCAATGATGCGCTCCAGCCTGCACGTGCCAGATATTGCAATGCAGAGAAAAACATAGCCGTTACACCAATTCCGGCGAAATAGATAAATCCAATTAAATAATCGGCAAGCAAGCGTTGATGGTCGGCACCCATTGCAAAAGAAGCAGCAAAACCAATTGCACCAATAACGATAGCAGCGAGAGCTACTTTTTGAAGCTTGGCAACGAACGGCGAACCTTGGAGAGAATTTGAATTCATTAGTAGTACCTCAATGTCGGGAATCTTAGTTAAGGATGATTATTTTGTTGGCGCCGGCTTCACTTCTTTAACGCCTTCAGCCTGCATCTGACGCACATAATGGACTACAGCCCAGCGGTCAACAGGCGATAGCTTATCGGCATAGCTTGGCATAATATTCTGACCTGCACTGATAACGTGATAAATCAAACCGTCGGATTTCGATTTCGTGAGATCAGCACGAAGATTTGGCGGATTTTGGAATCCACGTTGCACGACCATACCATTTCCCTGTCCGTCGTCTGCATGGCATGGAGCACACATCGTTTCAAAACGATTCTTGCCGCGTGCAAGAACAAATTCAGAAGCAGGAAGCGGATTCGTACCGTTCACAGAATCGGCTTTATCAAAGTCAGGCTTGTCGAGTGGATAGCGTCTGCCACCGCGCGGAAATGTATTCGGAAGGACGTCGCGCTCTCCTTTGCCATCAGCAAAGAATGTAGAACCAACCTGTGGCTTTACCTTGAACTGAGTATCCATGTCCGATAGAAATTCTACCGGAGGTTCTTCGGAAAACCATGTTTTCTGTCCGGTTAAAATCATAACAATCAAAACCGCTGCGGCAATGCCGAAGAGAATTTTAATATAGGGTATCCCTTTTTTAGGTTGTTCTTCCATTAGTTCTAAGTCCTCTAAACTCAAATAAATGTAGTATCTTTTTTAAGAAAATAAACTGATTTGTCAGGCCTCAATCAGGCGTACATCATCTCCGCCAAGTTCTTTCATCAGCTTGCTTGTCGCTTCAAGGGAAAAACGCTGGTCTTTAGCAAAAATGCTGACGACAAATGTGTCATCGACAGCCGCCTGGAACCCTGCATCATGTTGAAGCGGAGAGTACCATGTCGGCAACTTACACAATCCCCAAAGCCCGAGGAAGGTAAAGATTGCTGTACATAATACTGTTAATTCGAACGTAACCGGTATTGCGAATTGCAACGAGAACAGCGGTTTACCGCCGATATTCAGTTTGTAGTGTTCAGCACCCGTCCACGCCATTAAAAAAATAGCATTCGCAAATCCGAACAATCCACCGGCAAATGAAATATACGGCAAAATCGTGCGCTTAACGCCCATTGCTTTATCCAATCCGTGCACCGGATACGGAGTATAAATATCAAAGTCCTGATAGCCGGATTCGCGGATTCGCTTTGCGGCATTCATGAGTACATTTGGGTCTTTGAAATTCCCCAAAACTGCTACAGGTTGTGTTTGGCTCATAATATTATTCTACTTTCAATGTTCAATTAATGATCATGATGATGTTTGGGTTGCGAATTAGGCAAAATACTTTTCACCTCAGCAATAGCAATCATCGGAACGAACTTAGCAAAAATCAAAAACAACGTAAAGAATATACCGATCGTACCGACAAATATCGAAATTTCAACCCATGTCGGTGAGTAGTATCCCCAGCTTGCAGGCAGATAATCGTGATGGAGTGAGGTAGAAATAATCGTAAAACGCTCGAACCACATACCAATATTCACAAAAATCGACATAATGAACATCACCGGAATATTACGACGCATTTTCTTGAACCAATAAATCTGCGGCGATATCACATTACAGCTTACCATTATCCAATATGCCCAGGCATAATCACCGGATGCTCTATTAATAAAGACTGAAGATTCATAAGGATTACCGCTATACTGTGCGATAAAGAACTCCATCGCATATGCATAGCCGACCATCATCCCCGTAGCAAGGATGATTTTGTTCATATTGTCAAAGTGCTTGAGAGTAATATACTGTTTGAGGTCAAGGACTTCACGGGCAATCACCAAAAGTGTCATCACCATCGCGAATCCCGAGAAGATAGCACCGGCAACAAAGTACGGCGGGAAGATTGTTGTGTGCCATCCTGGAAGAACCGATGTCGCAAAGTCCATCGAAACCACCGTGTGAACCGAAAGCACAAGCGGTGTGGAAAGACCTGCAAGAATCATATACGCAATTTCATAAATGTGCCAGTGGCGCATTGAACCTGTCCAGCCGAGACTGAATACACCGTATAAGGTCTTGCCTAATTTACTTTTGACGTAATTTCTCATCGTTGCAAGATCAGGGACGAGACCGATATACCAGAATAAGAGCGATACAGTAAAGTATGTGGACACCGCAAACACGTCCCAAACAAGCGGAGATCTAAAATTCACCCACATCTGCATTTGATTCGGATACGGTGTCAGCCAGTAGAATGCAACCCATGGACGACCGGTATGTAACAGCGGGAATATCAAGGCGCACATCACGGCAAAGAGCGTCATAGCTTCTGCCGAACGGTTAATTGCCGTACGCCACTTTTGGCGGAATAAGAACAAAATAGCCGAAATCAGCGTCCCTGCGTGTCCGATACCAATCCAAAACACGAAGTTCGTAATGTCCCATCCCCATCCGACCGGATTATTCAAGCCCCATACTCCAATACCTGTAGCGATCGTGTAACCCATACACGCCAGTCCCCACAATGCTATCGAAGCAAAGACAAATAAGGTAATCAAAAACTTAAGATTAGGAGTTAATACCGGAATACTCGATATTTTTTCAGTAATATCATGTAAAGTTGGATTTCCTAATACCAACGGCTCGCGAAACGGCTCTTCAAATGCCGACGGCATAATAGAAGGAGCACTTGCATGCCCGTGTGGAGGCGTTGTATCTTGGTTGATTGTATCGGTAACGTTCATGTATCTTTCCTACGTTTGTTTCCAAACAATGGCAATTATTGATTTTTATGCTTTATGTTCTACTTTATTACGAATTTTTCCATGATAAGTAATCGAAGGTCGTACGTTCAACTCTTCTAATACTCTAAACTTACGGTCATCTGTATTTTTGGAGAGATACACGCGGCTTGTCTTGTCGTTCATATCACCAAAGATAATCGCACCTGCCGGACATGCCTGCTGACATGCTGTAATCACTTCCCCGTCTTTCACTCTGCTGCGACCATGGTCTTTGGCATGGAATTTCGCTTCGTTGATTCTCTGTACACAGAACGTACATTTTTCCATAATACCGCGCATACGTACCGTTACATCCGGATTGAAGACCAAATCCATCGGAGTTTTTTCGTTTTTGTGCCAGTTGAGGAAGTTGAATCGGCGAACTTTATACGGACAGTTGTTGAGACAGTATCTTGTTCCCACACAACGGTTATACGTCATTTCATTCAATCCTTCCGGACTGTGCGTCGTCGCTGCTACCGGACATACATTTTCGCACGGTGCATTCTCACAGTGCTGACAAAGCATTGGCTGGAAGAGAGTTTCGACATTTCCTTCTTTATCGGTCGAATAGTACCGGTCGAGACGAATCCAGTGCATTTCACGACCCTTGATCACTTGATCTTTACCTACAGAAGGAATGTTATTTTCTACCTGACATGCCGTTGTACAGGCATTACAGCCGATGCATGCGCTCATATCAATGGTCATTCCCCAACGGTGTCCGTTGTATTGATAATCATCGACGATACTCAAATCGTGTGGAATGATAGGATGTTCGTGCTCGGTATGCCCTGCAGCAAAATCTGCAAGTGTAAAGTCACGTACTATATCACGACCGTCGATTGTATTATGTCCCTGAGTAATAGCGAGTGTTTCATTAGCACCGGTTTTTTCCATTGTCACCGAAACATATCCAAGCGATTCACCGGCACCGAGCAATTTATAAGCATTACCACCGACCGACTTCATTACTTGTCCACCGGCAGTGCGGCCATAACCGGTCATAACAGAGACCACATTATCAGCCATACCTTCCTGGACCAGTGTTGGGACTTCAATCGAACCATGCGCAGTCGTAATACGAATCATATCGCCGATTGCAGCATTCATCCCGGCAGCTGTTTTGCTGCTCATTGCAGCGACATTCCCCCAAGTGACTTTTGTTACCGGATTGGGTAATTCCTGCATCCATCCGTTATTAGCCATGTCTCCGTCGTGGACATTGGGCGATAAGTGTATGTGGCATACAGTTTTACCGGATATAGCGTTATTACTCTTAACCGTCCATTGTGCAGCAGCTGATTCATTCACAGTTACTGCACCGGCTGCTGAAGATTCAGGAGTTTTTACAATACCATTTTGCAGGGCAAGTTCCCACTCAGCTTGATTCGGCAATGCCGCCTGATGACGGGCACGGACATAATCAAAATACGTTGCTGTCGTTGCAAAGAGTGCAGGATTCAATGCTTTTGCAATTTGCATCATCGCATCAGGAATCGAAATCGAAGATTCATTAAGCGGCGCAATCATCGGCTGCTGAATAGCGAGTGTACCGTCGAAAGACACTGCATCACCCCATTGCTCGAGATAGTGAGTCGTTGGCACGGTAATCGAACAAATTTCACTCGTCTCGTCTGCATATTGAGAGAGAGAAACACGTTTTCCGATTCCTGCGATGAGAGCTTTCATATCGCGGTCACCGGAGTATTCAGGATTGACATCTGTAAAAATTGCCAAACCAACTGTTTTTGCTTTGAGATCAGCGCGTAATGCATTGATTGCGTTTGACTTAACTCCACTATTCGGCAATATGTGCCCATTATCCAATGCTTTACCTGCACCAACCGACCCGAGAGCCAAATTAATGCATAAAGCCATAGCATTTGCGTTCGCAGAAAGATGCCCGCCGGCCAATACTACCCCTTTATCACCAGCCTTGATGAGCATATCTGCAATTTTCTTTCCATGAGGATTCGAAGCAGATGCGACAGAAGCGGCAACACCTGCACCGACAGCAGACGTACCTTTAGCACTAACGACTTCTTTAAGAATAGAAGCAAGAATATCTTCAAATTCGGAAGGTGCAACCGGGAATCGGTAATCAGCGTTCGCGCCTGTGAGAGACATCATCGACTCAACGGCTATTAAAGTATTCATCACCGGATTCTTCTTGGTGGGCTTGCGCTTCGAGGAGAAATTGCGGATATGATAGACAGAATTTTTATCGGTACCAAGAAAATCAGCATCGACTGAAACAATGACATCAGCTTTGGATACATCGGGCACCATTTCACCGTCAATTCCGAGAATTGCTGAATTGGCTGCTGCTGTACCATCGGCGATTGTCGTCGGCAATGTCACGAACTTGAGATTCGGGATACCTGCTTCAATTTCAGAAAGAAGGGCTGTTAAGCTTGGCGAACCGTGCTCGTGCATGAGAACGCGGACTGATTTACCGTCTGACATAGCAGCTTTACACGCATCTGCAATCGTTGTAATGGCATTATTGACCGTTGAATCTCCACCCTTCATTCTCGGGCGACGCAATACTCTATCCGGGTCATAAAGAGAAAGCAACGATGCCTGCATTCTCGAGGAAGATACTCCCATCGATGCTGAATGCTGATCGTTACCGTCAATTTTGATTGGACGACCTTCTGTGGTCTTGACCAATAACCCGATGGCAGCATTGCCATTTTGATAGACGGTTGTATAATAATTCGGAATTCCGGGAGTACGGTACTCTACAGCTTTCACTGATGGTACTAATTTATGATCCGGACGGCGGCAAGCGGCAGCACCGACAGCCATGGAAGCAGAAAGGAGCGCCATAAAAGTACGGCGAGTCACGGGCGATTCAAACACCGGAGGTTTGTCGTAATCGGCTGAAAACTCTTGATGAGTATTCAGTTGATTGTCGCCAAGCAGAAATTCATCTGAACTTTTCCAATATCGTTTACCGCCTGAAAGTAGAGAATTTGACATTCGTTTAATCTCTTGAAAATTTAACGTCTTGTGTTCGTAATTTAATTAATGATGGCATGTAGAGCAGTTTTCAGGACCAATGCCGGGATGCTTCGGCGTCGGAATTCCCTCGACTTCTTGTTTCGGAATTTCACTCATAAAGGATCCAAATTGCGGCTTCGTCGTCGGCTCAATATTATTGGCCAGCACTGCTGGTGCTGTCGAATCATACGCTGCTGCTTTAATACCCGTAAAGATACCCGAAATCGGACGAGCTGGAATGATGTTGGCTACAGGATTACGATGGCAGTCGAGACAGAATCCCATGTTCATCGGCTTTGCCTGAGATACAACACCCATTGTTTCAATTTTACCATGGCAGGAAGCACAATCAATTTGTGAACGGATATGCCGACTGTGATCGAAATGCACATAGTCCGGCAGATAGTGTATTCTTTTCCATGCAATAGGCGTATTATTTTCATTGCTTTCACGTACGACTTTCAGCTTGGGACTGTCGGCCTTGACCGCAATGTGACAGTTGATACAAGTGCTCGTCGAGGGCACAGGAGAATGCGCCGATGTCTCGACAGAAGTATGGCAATACATACATTTTATGCCATTTGTACCGGAATGGATTTTATGAGAAAACGGCACCGGTTGTGTCGGGCGGTATCCCACATCCGTCACGCGGTTGTGGAATCCAAAAAACCCTATCACAAACGCTACACCGACGCATGTCAGCACGATGAGCGCAATTTTCTTGATTTTACTGTCAATTTCCTGAGAAAACATAGTTGTTACCTTCGAGTTTGAAATTAAGAGACAACATTTGTTGAGGAAAGCTCTTTCTTCCTCATTGAATAATAGATTCGGAAGGAAAATCCAATCAGAACACTAACCATCATTGTAATCATAAACAGTACACTGAGGGAATACCCCTCGCCAATTGCTGCACCGGCAGATCCTTTTTCAAAGGCATCTTTGCAATTAGGGCAGGCATTGAGTGCATTTGTGCAGAATAGTAATGCTACTGCTATAATTGATATATATTTACTTGCTCTTTGAAACATATACTTCTCCGTCTATTGTTTAGGTGGTAGTATTGTATGAAGTACCTTGCGTAACTTTTCGACATCCTCACGTTCGAGACCGTCATAATACCCGCGAATTTGTCCAGCATCATCAACAAGTACGATCCGTTTGCTATGCGATAGCGGCGCATCCAGCGTCGCAATTCTAAATCCTTCTAATGACAATTCCTTCACCGTGTCAATCGGCATTCTCAGGAAATACCACCTGTCCGGCTTTGCTCCATAGCGCTCGGCGTATTTTTTGAGAACGTCCTGCGTGTCATTGTCCGGGTCAACACTAATCGAAACAATTTTCAACTCAGGATAATCTTTAAATTCACCAAATAAAGCACTTATCTGAGAATTGAGCCGAGGACAAATATCACCGCAACTCGTAAACATAAAACTCGCAAGCCAATACTTTCCTTTCACTGCCTCCGACGTAATCTGCTTCCCGTCGTAATTCACACCCGAAATATACGGGGCTGACTTTATTACCGGCAAATCCAGCGCCGGCTTCCCTGCTTCGACCTTGGCTTCATTTTTCGAACAGCTCACCAATGATACACATGCTACACAGCACCAGATAGTAATCCCGACAAATTTGGTTTTCATCTGATTACGGCCCGAGTACGTTCAATGCAAATGAAAGAACCATGAAGAGAAACAACGGCACAAAAATAAATGCACGCAAAAATTTATTATCAAATTTGATATGCATAAAGATGTAAATAACCATTGCAGCTTTCACAAAAGCAATGATTAAACCTACCAAAATGTGTACGGTAGATCCTATTTCTCCCCAGCTAGCAGGCACCCAATTCCATGAGGCTGCGAGAGTTAGCACTGTTAATATAAATAGTACAAGCGCAATCTTAATGTACTGCTTAATCATTACCTCAGGCGCCGGATGATCATGATGTTCCATAATTATTTCTTTCGTTTATATTAATGATGTGCCGGAAAAATAAGATATAATATCGGGAAGAGGAAGATCCATACCAAATCCACAAAGTGCCAATACAGACCAAGCGTTTCGACTTTGACCGGCTTGTTATACCCACCCTTTGTAAAGGATTTTGAGAGCATGAAAATCATCGGAATTAATCCCAAAATCACGTGTAATGCGTGAAAACCGGTCATCATAAAGTAGAATGCAAAAAACACATTGGTATGCGGGAAAATTCCATGACCAAACTTCGTCGAATATTCAATCGTTTTTACCACTAAGAATATGAATCCACATACAATTGTAAGCCCCATAAACAATTGGTAATTCTTAGTATTACCTCGTTGTAAGTTGAGGATAGCAAGTGCCATTGTTAATGAGCTGCCGATAAGCACAAATGTATTGAGCAAAGCCAAGTATGGATTGAGCTCGGCTGCAGAGTGCGAAAACATCTCCAAATTGGAATTGCGGAGTACGATAAAGGCGCCGAA
>JBPOHH010000329.1:0-4706 GCA_052035765.1 Bacteroidota bacterium | reverse complement strand
CCATGAAAATAAAAGCAATACTAACCGGTGCCACGGGCATGGTAGGCGAAGGCGTGCTCCATGAATGCTTACATCATCCTGATTGCGAAAGCGTGCTCGTGCTTGGCAGAAAGCCATGCGGTATCACGCATCCGAAGCTGCGAGAAATTATCCATGCGAACTTTCTCGATCTTTCACCGATAGCAGATAAATTGAGCGGGTATAATGCCTGTTTTTTCTGTCTCGGCGTGTCGTCGATTGGTATGACAGAAGAGGAATATGTCAAGCTCACCTATACGCTTACCATGAATGTCGCCCGTACGCTGAGCCAGCGTAATCCTGAGATGACATTTGGATATATTTCCGGCGCAAGAACCGACAGCACCGAAAAAGGGAAGTCAATGTGGGCGCGCGTCAAAGGCAAGACCGAGAATGACTTAATGAAATTACCCTTTAAAAAGGTCTATAATTTCCGTCCCGGATACATGCACCCCACACCCGGACTCCGCAATACGCTCTCGTACTATAAATACATCACCTGGCTCTACCCACTCCTCAAGCTCATTGCCCCGAATCAAGTATCTACTCTCAAAGATTTAGGTCTCGCCATGATTCATTCAGTGACGAAAGGATATACTAAGCAAATTCTTGAAGTGAAAGATATAAAGGTGCTTGCGAAGGAGTGAGGTGTGATGTCTAAGGAGATTTTCTGTTCGACTAGATGAATACTGGTCAGACTGAAACAACGAGATACACGCACCCAATCCCAGCGGGATTGAATGTTTGTAGCACGTTGCACCGTCAGGAAGGTACGACCCCAGTGGGGTCGAATGTTTACGTTGATATGCTTACACATTGTATGCACACGTAGGGTGTTTCATCGGTAGGTGTTGGCGACCGGTTGGAAATAACTGATTGGACTGAAAATATTACAATGGATTGTTTCCTGAAAATACCAGTTATAATTTAAAATGAAAATTGAAAATAATAATAGTTGGGTTGAAGATAAAATGGTACTTAAGAAGAATCTAAAGGTGCTATTTAAGTACTTATTACAAATATTTTTAGTACTTTTTATACTATTCCTATGGGTACTATATGATATTGGAATGTTTAGAAATGGAAAAACAGAGTTATATGATAATTTTATGGCTAACGAAAAAGAATTTACTATACTAGAAACGTATGCTAATTCTGTTTTGCCTACATACAAAGTATGCACAATTAGGTTATGGATCGTTAAAAAAGCGGTATATGAGTTTTATGTACCGGATAAGTATAGTTTGATAATTTATCCTAAAGTAGATTCTGGAAAAACGTTTAAAGAAATTGGTGGTTTTTATTTGGAAGTAGGTTCTCCAACGTTAGATTCGGCAATACACTATCTTGGCTGGACAAATGAAACGTTGAAGCAATTACAAAGCAAGCTTTCAGAAGTAAATTGTGATTATCTTCAGATCGAAGAAGACGGAATAGTTCTGGAGAATGAACACGGAAACACTTTGGACCCTCATCATTATGTAATATACAAGGACTTGAGCAGAGTTCAAATAGATTCGAGTTTTAAAAGTAAAAAACCAATTAGTGAATCTCCCATCGGTAAAAGAACTAAAATTATCTAAAACGCATGTTTTTCCAGTCCGACCAAGAACTGTGTAAACTAACAAACGTTATTTCCAGTCAGACCAGTTACTACAACTGGTCGTCAACACTTACCGCTGATATGTTTGCCTGATCGTGATAATCGCTCCTTTCCGGGGTGAAGTATCCTGTCCTATTAGTAGCTCCAACCGCCCGTCAACACTTGCCGTCGAAACATCCTGTATAAATACCTCATCCACTGCTTGCTAGTGTAAAGCTATCGCATACTGCTGAGATATTGTAAATTGTAGTTAGAATAGGAAGTAACGACGTATCCGAGGTTCGGATGAGCGGGATGTTTCATTGGTATGTGTTGATGGTCGGTGGTAACAATCGACCGGACGGGAAGAAAGCTAGTTTCCAGAACACGAAAACCTACGTAGAGACGCAAAATATTGTAGAGACGCAAAATATTGCGTCTCTACACCGTGGGCAATATCCCGTCTGATTGGTAGTAGCCGAAATGCCCATCAAGCCAACCGCCGCAAAAGCGGCGCAAGTATCAACGGCGTAATCAGCGTCGTAACAATCACCACAATCACAATTACCGAGAATTCCTCTGCATTAATTACCCCAAGCCCCATGCCTATTGATGCAAAGATGAGCCCTACTTCACCGCGGGGGATCATTCCTACACCAACAACAAGCTTCCGAACCTTGCCCGCGACAAGTCCGGAGGCGAGCTTGCCGATGACGGCGACTGCTGTAAGTCCAAAGGCAACAAGGAGGATGTGGAAATTCGCAAGTACATGCAATTGCACCGCAAAACCCGTCATGACAAAGAAGATTGGGGAAAGAAAATGTCCGATAGGTGCGATGATTTCATCGAGATGATGGTGAGAATGTTTACTAAGAATTGATTGCACTTTCGCCTGAGTGGCCGGTGAAGATGTGCTGAGAGCTGCTTCGATTTCTCCAACGATTGCAGGGTCATCAAAATGACGGAAATGTACAGCATCCAACACCAGACCCGCTGTGAAGGCACCGACGATAGGTGCTAACCCGATAGCATCTGCTACACAAGCAAATAATAAGCATGTTACCAGTGCAAACGTAAGCTTCATCGCAGAGCCTCCATTCAATTTTGAAAGAAGTTTACCGATGAACCCGGCTGATAATTGCCCAATGACAATACCGGCACCCAAAAACACAATAGCTTTCAATAGAATTACCGCCATGTCAAGAAGTGCTACATTCCCGGTCTTGACAATGGCAGAAACAACGGCAAGAATTATCAACCCCATGACATCATCAATCACAGCTGCACCGAGCACAATCTGCGCCTCAGGTGTATGAAGCGATTTGGCGTCTTTGAATACTCGTGCCGTGATACCGACAGAAGTAGCTGTAAGTATAGCACCTAAAAACAAATAAGAGTTGAAAGACATTCCCGGAAGCAAGAGAGGACCGGCAATAAATGTACCCAGTATAAACGGTAGTACTACGCCAACCGTTGCAACAGCTACCGCGCGAACACCCACTTTGCGCATTGACTGAATGTCAGACTCCAGTCCTACCTGAAAAAGCAGGATAACGACACCAAGTTCAGAGAGAAAATGAATAATCTCATCATGATGCAATGGTTCGAGTACCGAAATTCCTACTAAGGACAGATTACCCAAAATCACTCCTGCAATCAACTCGCCAAGCACTCCCGGCTGCCTCCAGCGTTCTACTATGGATGACAACCGTGCCACAATCAGAAGGATGAGTATCCACAAAAACGTCATCGCCATGTGGGTTGGGGCTAAAAAATTTCCGCTACAGCCAAACAGCGGAAACAGAAAGAGAAGTAATAGTTTTGAATTGGAAAGCTTGTTCATAGTTTTATTGAATGATTAGAAGAATACATCGCTGACTTGTCGTAGCAATGGTGCAGTTTTACGCCGGGATATGCCTTGCTACCATGAAAATTGCAGAATAATTCGTAATTTTAGAGTAGAAAAATATTGTATTCTTTCAAAATTACAACGAATGGCGCAATTATCTAAATCGTACGAACCTCAAACGCTCGAAACAAAGCATTATGCCACCTGGCAGGCCAATGAGCTCTATACCGCATCGGTAAATCCCAATAAAAAACCGTATTCTATCCTCATGCCACCGCCGAATGTGACGGGGATTCTCCATTTCGGGCATGTGCTCAATCATACGTTGCAGGATATTTATATTCGCCGTAACCGTATGACAGGCAGGGAAGTATGCTGGTTCCCGGGTCTCGATCACGCCGGGATTGCTACCCAAACAAAAGTCGAACAGGAGCTGAGGAAAGAAAAAATTACGCGTCATGATCTCGGACGCGAACAATTCACCGAAAAAGTGTGGGAATGGAAAGAAAAGTATGGAGGAATTATTCTCCAACAGCTTCGCACTCTTGGTATCTCAGCCGATTGGTCCCGCACACTCTTTACTATGGATGAGTCTGCTTCCAACGCCGTTCGTGAAGTGTTTATCCGCCTTTTTGATGAAGGGCTTATCTACCGCGGGAAACGTATTATCAATTGGTCACCGCTTGCTCAATCTGCGCTTTCGGATGAGGAAGTGCTCTTCAAAGAAGTCAAAGAACATCTCTATACCCTCCGCTATTATATCGAAGGTTCGAATGACTATCTAACGGTTTCAACCGTTCGCCCGGAAACTATTTTCGGTGACGTCGCTGTGGCTGTCAATCCAAGTGATGAACGCTATGCTGCTCTCGTCGGTAAGAATGTAATTGTTCCGCTTGTAGGGCGCTTAGTGCCAATTATCACAGATGATTACGCCGACCCAACCTTCGGAACGGGCGTCGTGAAAATCACACCTGCACATGACCCAAATGACTTTGAAGTGGGCTTGCGGCACAATCTTCCGCAGCCGAATGCCATTAATCCCGATGCGACGCTCAATGAACTCGCCGGGGAGTTTCAGGGGCTCGACAGGTTCGTTGCACGCAAGAAAGTCATCGAACGCTTAAAAGAGCTCGATCTAGTTGAAAAAATTGAAGATTATACACATAATGTAGGATTCTCCGAGCGTGGCGGAGAGCCGGTCGAGCCATATCTGAGCGATCAGTGGTTCGTGAAAATGAAGCCGCTTGCCGAGCCCGC
>JBPOHH010000160.1:0-3048 GCA_052035765.1 Bacteroidota bacterium | reverse complement strand
TAGGTTTAATATCACGAACGACAAACGGATAGACTGCCGTACCGATCGTTATCATCGGATCGTATTCCATCTCAATAATAGCCCATATTCCGCCAAGCAGTAGCTTTTCATGAGTGCGAACTAAGTCGTCACTGATATTAGCTTTTCTTATATTAGAATTACTGATATATGCCCAATACTTGTCTATTTTAGGTTCGAGCTCAACAGATATTTTATCGATTATCTTATATCTACCTTTCTCTCGAAGCTTCGATTGAATAAGTGAGCTTTCTTCCGGATTGATATAGTGTTCCCTGAGAATTTTCTTCACATTCTCCATGCCTTCTTTCAGCTTTTCCTCATTCTCTGTACTACACGTATTGGCAAGCAAATACTCCAATACAAAGGCAGGAACATTTGCTCCACCTTTGATGATTCCTACCAAATCTTTTTTAACGACAAAACCTCTGAAATGCTCTAACGCTTTCTTGTCTAATTCATCTAATAGTATCATAGTATTTGGGTTATAATAAGCCGCCTAAATCTCGCATGGTGGATTTTTTAATAAATACTGAATCTAATTGTGCTTTAGTTGCTGCATCTATTAGTATCGCCTGCACTTGAGAATTCCCACTAAATGAAAATTCCTTTTCAATAGAATCAGCCGACACGGTTATAATATCACTGCTCTGGATTTCCTTGTTGTCTGTGTAGAGCTTGATTTGTACTTTTCTTATACTGCCGAAAAGATCTGAACCCACTTTAGGAACAGCCAACTTTATTACAAACAGTTCGCCAGTCACATCATTCAAGTCATCCTTGTTGGCAATGATTACCTCCAGCTCGGAAACGGTCGATTTGTTCAACGTGAATTTGAACTGCGGAATAATGATTTCCTGCGGTGTAAAGCCACCATGTGAAAAGCCATAGACACCCTTCGACTTGAAAGGACGATGGTTCTTGGCTGCATACACATATTTATAATCATTGTATGGCGCGTCGAAAGCCAACCATTCACCGTTCGATTGTTTGTCAACTGTACGAATAAACCGTTCATGGACTTCTTTCTTACCGGTGGCATTCGGCTCTATCTTGTCACTGTCGTCCAATAATCCGGTTAATACAAACCCATGATCTGTCACAAGATATACTTCTTTGTATCCGTTATTCAGCAAGAGCGTAATCTTATCTATCAATACAGCTTCGAACTCCGAGAACAGCTTGATTGCCGCCTGCTGCAGCTTCTCTCCTGCGCTGTCTATATCCTTATAAGTCAATACCAGGTATTCAGCATCTGTTCCATCATTCACCTGCTCCAACGGCATATAGACAATATTCTTCCCCGTCATTTGCGTTAGCCGTACTTCCCGGTCTTTATGGACCTTCACAACTTCATTATTCCCAACATACAAGGCGCTCATATTGTGTTCTGTTTCGGATGGCATGTCTGCCAGCATACTCCTCTTCTCAACAGCATATTTCTTCTCTAATTGTTTGGCAACATAATCTGCTATTTCATACCGTACCCCATCACCAACAATAATGGCTGTTTTGGGCGGTGCATCTTTCAAGAGTGCCGGTAAAGTACCCTGCTGGTCTGACTTATATTCTCCTGAGAACCCAAACCACGTTTGCAGTAATTCATGGTTCAAGCTTTCATAGTATTCCTGTAACGGACGGACAATTGCTCTATCATTCAAAAACACTTCGTATAAATTCCGAATTGCTCTGTCCACTTCTGAAAACGTGCCGGTGTAATATTCAACGAAAGCATTAAGATTTCTACATGCTGTTAATCGAGTAGTACTACTATGGTAGAGTGTCCATACATCTCGCCACCATGAAGGTACATAATGTGGAACTTTAGACGAGAATATCCGTTTTTTGAGCTTTTGAAGTTCAGACTTCACAAAGGATGTATCTCTACTGTTTTCAACAATATGCTTCAAGGCAAGCCGGTCAAGTTTATCAAAACAATGATCAGGATGAGCGCTCATTGGAGAGGTGGAACTTTTCAACTTGTAATCGCTGCAATAGACATCTAATGATGGTCTGTAGGTGGTACTATCCGCCCATTTGTAATATAAAGCCAAGAGGGTTGGTGATATAGTATTATACGCTAATCCTTCGAGCATACTTTTTACCACCTCACCAGCCAAAGTTTTAGGCGGCTTTGGAGTATAGGGCTGAGCTAAAACATCATGCACCTTTTGTTCAAAGAGTAGTTTTACGTCTGATGTTTTTTCTTTGAAATACTCTTCCGGCGCATGAACAAACGGCAGTAACTCATTATCTAAATTGATGACCCCTTCAATTTCCAATACGATCTTCTTCCACCATTCTATATCTTCGCCAATACCTTTCTTTGCGGCAGTGAGTAATAACGAATCTTCTAACTGTGCCTGCAATCCTGTGTTGCTGTATATCTTCTTCTTCAGCCAATCTTGTGGATACGTCAGATCAAGGCAACCATGTGTAAAGCAATAATCATAGAGAAATGTGAGTGAGGTCTGCGGCCGGGTGACATAAAACACCAATGGCCTGTCTGCATACTTTACCTCGGCGTCGTACCGGAGCATCAGTTCCTCTTTTTCTTGTTTCCATTTCGGTAGGGTCGCTTCATTCGTTCGAAGAATCGTAATCTGATGTTGCTCCAGTATCGGCAAAGCAAAACCGCACTGCCCGTTCGGATCCAAAAGCACGACTCTTTTGCGGTGCTGCAAAAGCCGGTTAATATCTTCTATAAGCCATTTTTCTGTCATATTGTTTCGAATTGATAGTGGTGTTACTATTTATGAGCTGAGATGCTCTGTATTTAGCACGATTTTTCTAATTGTTTACGTCCATAAGTTCTTGTATTACAATCGGTACTATCGATCTTTTCATCAATTCACCGACTTAGTGCCGACTTGGTGCCAGCTTAGTGCCAACTTAGTGCCGACTTGATCCCAAGAGTACCCCAAATAAGTACTGACATCCATATTCCCACTCTCACCAATCTGCATTCAAGTACTTTTCAAGCTGTGAATTCTTCCCTACCGATTTTAAGACCTCCGCTTTCAACATCCC
>JBPOHH010000889.1:0-1615 GCA_052035765.1 Bacteroidota bacterium | reverse complement strand
TCTATAGACTCAAGACCACGCAGAGTTATGAAGTAGCAGCCCCGGGCATATCCGGCAAATCTGCATGGTATCTAAGTCATGCGAGCCCGATTTTTTCCGGAAATGATGTCGTAGGAATTACCCTCACAACCCGAGATATATCCGACCGTAAACGTGCCGAGGAAGAGCTCCGCCAAAGCGAAAAAAATCTCCATGAAATCGTCGAGGGAATCACCGTTCCAATGGTGATTACGAGCATGCAAACAGGCAAAGTACTCTATGGGAATCAGCTCGTTGCCGACCTGATGGGCGTGCCGATGGAAATTGTACTACAGCAGGAAGCGATTGATTTTTATAGTAATCCTGAGGACAGAGCGGTATTTGTTGCTCTGCTGAAAAAACAAGGTTTTGTCCAGAATCATACCTTGAGAATGCGTCGTCTCACGGGAGATGAAATCTGGGTGCTGATTACGGCGCGGATAGTGACTTTTAATGATGAGCAGGCGCTCGCCGTCACGCTCTATGATATTTCCGAGGAAAAAAGAGCCGAAGAAGCGCTCGTTGCCAGCAAGACACGCCTTCGCGGTGTGATTGAGTCGGCAATGGATGCCATTATCTCGGTCGATGTTGCCTTCAATATCGTGCTCTTCAATAAAGCAGCCGAGATTATGTTTGGCTGCACCGCGGTAGAAGTTCTCGGCAGCTCCATCGACCGATTTATTCCACAGCGTTTTCGCTCAAGTCATGCACATTCGATTAGAAAATTTGGGGAAGAGGGTATCACCAACCGCGCAATGGGACATTTGGGGCTCCTCACCGGCGTGCGGTATAGCGGGCAGGAATTCCCGATTGAAGCATCCATTTCGCAGATTGATTCACCAGAAGGAAAGCTTTACACGGTGATTCTACGGGATGTGACCGAGCGCAGGCAGTCCGAACAGCAGATACGCCACCAAGCGGCGACTCTCGATCTGGTGCCGGATGCGATAATTATGCGTGACTTAGATCATACTATTATTTCATGGAGCAAAGGAGCCGAAAAAATGTACGGCTGGACAGCCATAGAAGCCATCGGCAAATCCGCTCCCGAGCTTCTCGGAATAAGCGATGATCCGGTTTTCCTGGAAGCAGAGCGAGTACTCAATTTGACCGGTGAATGGTCCGGTGAATTACGTCACTGCACGCGCAGCGATAGTGTAATTCTCGTTCACAGTCGCTTGAAATTACTCTATAATTCCTCCAATATACCGTACGCTATATTGGTCACTAATACCGATATTACCGAAAAGAAAAGTCTGGAAAAACAGCTCTTTCGCGCCCAACGCCTCGAAAGTATCGGTACGCTCGCTAGTGGAATTGCTCATGATCTAAATAATATCCTTACGCCTGTCGTGTTGGGAATGGAATTAATCAAACTCAAGCTCACGGATGAGGCAACGCGCAAGAGGGTCGATACCGTAATCTCTACCGTCAAGCGCGGATCAGGCTTGATTGGACAAGTGCTTTCTTTTGCAAGAGGTTCGCAGGACAACCGCGAACCAATCAATATCAAATACATCATCGATGAAGTCGCCAAAATCGCCCGCGAGACCTTCCCACGGGAAATTGAAGTAACGCTCAACCTGCCTTCCGAAGA
>JBPOHH010000761.1:0-9959 GCA_052035765.1 Bacteroidota bacterium | reverse complement strand
CCTAAGTCTAAATATTCTATATTCTTATTGTATCGCTGCTTGATATTGAACGCCAGATCCGAGAGCTTGGTCGCTGCTATGCTGTAGCAGTTAGGATTGAGCATATAGGTCCCGATGTGACAATGCAGACCCACCAAGTCCATTTCCTGATGCGCAAAGATTTTGTTGACTGCATTCCAGGCAGTGCCGTTTTCATAATTAAACCCAAATCTATCCCAAATCGGATAGACACCGGTATCCATATTTACGCGAATTGCGACCCTTGCTTTCTTGCCCATACCCTTGAGCACATCGGCGAGCATGTAGAGTTCATCAAAATGGTCGATGTGGATAAGTGAATTATTTTCCACAGCGATACGCAGGTCATTCTCCGTTTTGTCCGGACCATTAAAGATGATTTTATTCCCCGGCACGCCGTTGCGGAGGGCTTTTTCGTATTCGAACATCGACACGACTTCTGCCCATGAACCTTCGGAATGAAAGACATTGCACACGGCATTGAGGTAATTTGTCTTGTAGCTCCAGGCAAATTGTACCTTCGGATACCGCGTCGTAAATGCCCGCACGGCATTGCGATACGTCTCGCGGATGGTACGCTCGGAGATGACGAAGCAGGGCGAACCGAACTCCTGAATCAGGCGTTTGACCGGCACTCCTTCGATGTGCGTCACGGGCGCATAATCGGTACGAGTACCGAATTTATTCATCATGCCGGTATTGAGCTTGGTAATGATGGGACGTTCGTAAGTTAGCTTGCTCATGTGTAACGATTGTAAATGTGAGTGTGTGTAATTGTTTGTTTTTGTAATTAATTAAGGTAGAGTTATAATTCACCCAAGGTCGAAATTTTCTCAAATTCGGCGATATCGACAATCATATCATAGCTATAGCGAACAAATAACTTACCTTGCGTAAAGCTCTCAAACGGTTCGACTGTTTCGCCGAGTGCCATTTGGAGAAGCGCTTCCGGATGATTTTGTCCGCATCCGACAGCGAGATAGACCCATGCCGGGAAGCGGGGATTCATTTCGAGGAGATAATACTCGCCTTTAGGCGACTTGATATATTCGAGTTCACACCCGCCGCGCCACTTGGAATTTTCGACAATCCGTCGTGAGATATCAATGAGTTCATCATCATCTAAGACTATGCCGGCCCATGCTTTACCTTTGTCGGTAATGGTGAGCTTGCGCATCGGAACAGCGCCGATGCAGCGACCGGTGCCATCGCCGAGAGCGGTCACATTCACTTCGATACCGCTGATATATTCCTGTACAATGATCGGCAAACCCCATTTAGCAGAAATTTTATAGAAGTAATTGATGGCCTGTTCGAGATTGGCAGCGATCATCGCTTCGTAGAATTTCCCTTTGATGACAAGAGGATACGTGAATTCTTCATCGAGATCACGCAGGTCGGCAATTGTCGATATCATTTTCGATTTCGGAACGTTGACGCCATTTTCCTTGCCGAATTCATCGAGTACGGATTTATGGCGCGACTCAAATAATTCCTGCGACGGGAGGAACGTCGCGATACCGAGCTGCTTGAGCTGAGGTGTAATTCTAATAAAATTATGGAGTTCGGAGTCGAAGTTCGGAATAATCACATCAATCTGTTCCTGCGAATGAATATATTCCAAACGGTCATACAACACACCCGAGCCGGCAGGCGGCATGGGAATTTGATAGGATTTATCGACCAAATCATGCATGTAGAGGCCGGGTTCGAGACTTTCATAGCTCAGCCCGATGATCCGTACATCAAATTTCGTGCTTTCTTTCAGTGCGCGAATCACGGGAATTCCGGGTCCGGGCGAGTCGATATTGTTGAGTCCGGTCACGGCGACGGTGATGTTTTTTTTAGTCATCGGTTCGTAAAATCTGATAATTTTTAAGCATATACATAAAATCAGCGACATCTTTTTCGAGTGTTTGCCGGTCGATGGAATACTGATTGTAGATTGCGGTAAGCACATCAGCAGGTTCATGCCCGGCCTGAAGCAACCGTATGATATCATGACCGATACGATTCGTCGTAAAAGAATCACCGGTCGTCGGATTAAAAATAAATCCCGTTTCACTGATGGCTATGTTTTTGTTGATATTCATTCTAATACATGTCAATAAATTAATGGAGCATTATGGAATAGGTTTTGACACCGGTTGCGCCGGTCACTTTCAGTAAATACAAGCCCTGCGCATTGTCCGGGAGAAGAATGCTTTTCGTTGATTCATTGGGAGAAGTGACGTCAGCAGCGATGTTGCGTCCAAGCAGGTCATAGAGTTCGACTCTTGCCGCAGAGAATCCCGGATCTTCGGATGAAATAAAAATCCGATTGGCAAGATGCGTGATGATGACGGTAGGTTCGGTATCTGCTTTACTATCACCTTGCACCCCGGAGACGGTGCGCGTTGTAAATGCCTGACTACGTTCGAGTGTGCCGTTGCGGTAAAAACGAACCGTCCATTCGCCGTCATTTCCCTGGAATTTTGCCGGATGATAAATCACCGACCACCACCAGCTTAGCCAGTAATCCCCGTCGGACTTCGTTCCATAGCGATACCAGAGTGTGCCGGCCGGCGTGTACCATTCAGCGACAAGTGAGTCGTTCGAGCGGACACCTTTGGATTCGAGCCAGAAGGTAACGGTCGTATCTCGCGGGTACTGATACTCGGTAACGAGATCCGGACGCTCGCGTAACGTATTGTATAATGCAGGTTTGTCGGATAATCCATGCTGAATTATCCCAAAGGTTGAGTCATACGGCAAGGGAGATTTCCAGAGTGTCGTACCCGCTTTAACAAAGCTGCATGGTCCTTGGAAGGGGTCAAGCACTGAAGTATCCGACCACACTTCAAAATGGAGATTCGGTGCAAGGCAATCGCCGCTGCAGGCGACCTGTGCAAGAACCCGACCGGCGGTCACCGTCATGCCACTATCGACCGAATGAGAGTTCTTTTTTAAATGCGCGTAATAGGTATAGTAATTCGTTCCGTTAATGGAATGCCGTATGCCGATATAATTCCCAAAACTATACGTGCCGTCCGATGTCGTGCTGCGATCGGCGAGTGTATCGACCACTTTGAAGACCACACCCGGAGCAGCAGCCACGACATTCACTCCTTCATCTATCTGCTTGTAGTCTTTGATGACAAAGTCGGTTCCGTAATTCCCGTCATACGTTTTTGTGCCGCAATACGAGTCATGAGATGCGCCGAGGAGCGTATCCTGATCGACATAATTAACAATATAGTAGTCTTTGAGATATTGACCTTCGATCGGTGTATCGAGGAACGGCTGTATGCCGGTCACGGTGCGGACGGTGAACGTCTGAGATTTCTCTACAACGCCATTATGGAGGAATTTTACGGTCCAGAGTCCGGATTCTCCCTTATAAAACTCCGGATGATAAATCACCGACCACCACCAGCCAACCCAATAATCTGCATCCGATTGAGTACCGAAACGATACCAGAGAGAGCCGCTCGGAGTGTACCATTCGGCGACTAATGAATCTCCGGTGTGAATTCCCTTGGCTTCCACCCAAAAGGTTATCGTCGAGTCCTGCGGGAATTTATAATCGAGTGTCATGCTCGGACGTTCGCGGATGGCAGCATAGGTGATGGCATGTTCATTCATACCCGACTGAAGTATACTGACGCTCGTGTCGTAGGCAGGTTGAGATTTCCATAAAGAACCGGTTGCAGGCGCATAACTGCAATTCCCGACAAAGGGATCGATGACCGAAGAGTCTGACCACAATTCAAAATGCAGCATTGGCGCAGAACAGTCGCCACTGCAAGCGACTTGTCCGAGCGGCTGACCGTCCGTTACCACCGTACCAACGGATACTTTCCGTGAATTTTTCTTGATATGGGCATAATAAGAATAGAAATTTTTACCCATAATGGTGTGTTGTACACCAATATAATTCCCAAAACTCTGCGTTCCGTCCGAGACCGTATTCCGGTCAGGGAGGGAATCGACGACGACAAAGACAGTCCCCGGAGCGACTGCGAGCACATTGACGCCTTCGTCGATTTGTTTGTAATCTTTGATCATGAAGTCAGTGCCATAGCTCGCATCCGTGACTTTATTTCCGCAAAATGGGTCGCGGGCAGCGCCGAGGGTGAGATCCTGATCGACATACGAGGTAATGATATAATCTTTCAGGTAATTACCGGCGATAGGAGAGGAGAGAAAGGGTGGAATGGTGACTTTCGTTGTAAAGGCCTGTACTTTCTCGACTACACCATTCCGGAGCAGCTTCACGTTCCAGAGTCCACTTTCGCCATTATAGAGCGCAGGATGATAAATAATCGACCACCACCAACCGAGCCAGTAATCTGCATCTGCTTTTGTGCCATAGCGATACCATAATTGTCCGCTTGGAGTATACCATTCGGCGACGAGGGAGTCACCGGTGCGAACGCCTTTATATTCTGCCCAAAAGGTAATCGTGGAATCTTGGGGAAAGGTATAGGTACTGACGTGAGTCGGTCGTTCTCGCAATGCACCATAGGTAAGGGCTGTATTGCTGAGACCCGATTGGATGACACCGAAATTTGCGTCGTAGGATAGTTGGGACCGCCAGAGTGAACCAATCGATGTATTGAGGGTGCAATTACCGAGGAAGGGATCCATGACCGACGAATCGGTCCATACTTCGAAATGCAGGTGCGGAGTGATGCAATTCCCGCTGCAGGCGACTTCGGCGATGACCTGACCGGCGGTAACGATCATGCCGCTATCGACTTTGTGCGAATTTTTCTTGAGATGCGCGTAATAGGTGTAATATAATTTACCATTGTATAAATGACTGATACCAATGTAATTACCGAATCCCAGCGCAGGATTGGACGTGGTGTTCCGGTCGAACTCCGTATCCACGACCTTGAAGACATACCCCGGGGCAGCAGCCAGTACTTTCACTCCTTCATCGATCTGCTTGTAATCCTTGATGACAAAGTCGATACCGGTATTGCCTTCGTAGGCCTTCGAACCGCAAAACGGGTCGCGGGCGCGTCCTGCGATGCTGTCCTGATCCATGTAATTGATAATAAAATAATCCTTGAGGTAGGTGCCTTGAACCGGCGAATCGAGAAATCCTTGAGCAGGAGAGGGAAGTATTACACACAAAAAGCAAAAGGCAATGGAGTAGAGTTTATGCATACGATATAGAATAATATATTGGAAATTCTAGAGATTACAGTAGTAAGTATTCTACAGGAGATGAAGCAGCTGCGCACATTCTACAGTGCCTGTATGCTTCGATTACCCCTACATTGAAGAAATCGTACCTCAGATACCACTGCCACTTTGTGAGGCGATGTTGCATTGGACGACATTCGAAGTTCTGTCCTTCGCACCGCAAGCTGCAGTGGTACTTTTTTTCCGACACCCCCGGTTGATGGAAGGTTGAATGAAGAATCTAACGCTAAATCATGCACTCGAGATACATCTTTCTTGCGAGCGATAATCGGAAGATTGTATTCCTTAGTGACTTATGATTGCTCTACTGACTGTACAAACAAAACAGCCCACAAGCATCCTTGTGGGCTGAGAAATGATTATACATGCAAACATCGAGACGACAGTAGAGTTATGAATCATGTTCGACCGGTTACTTTACCTGAGAGAGCGAATCTTTATCGGGCTTGAGATAGGAGAGTACTTCTTTGATTTTCTGTTCGAGGAGTGTCGGCGTGTACGGCTTTATAATATAATTATTGACTTTGAATTTGAGGGCTATCACCACATCGGATGTATTTCCCTTGGACGTGACCATGACAATCGGGATGTTTTTAAGTTCATCATTTGCTTTGACTAAGGCAATAAATTCCAGACCATTAAGAACAGGCATGCTCCAGTCTGAAAAAATAAAATCTACTTTATTCTCTTTGAGCTTCGTGTATCCGTCGAGACCATCGACAGCCTCGATAATATTATCATACCCAATAACTTTCAATGACTCAACCAAAAAATCACGCTGAGATGCTTCATCGTCAATTACAAGAAATACCATCGCATTATCACCAGATTGTAGAACAATATTGCAAAAATAGTGAATAATTTGAAGCTGTAGAAGAAACACCCGTTTTTGAGTTCGCAATCGGATGATGGATGAATTTATCTTGAATGTATACCCAAAGATGAGTAGTTTCGCACAAAAAAATATCTGCCAATTATTTCTGAATCGAATATGTTGAAAAATTTACCTCTGCTGCTGGTGGCTTTCATGTTGTCCTGCTTTCCATTATACGGGCAAAATACAACCCCATCTCTTCCTTTACTGTTTATAGATCAACCGTTTGATGTGCTCCATTATGATGCTGCACTCGACGTATCAAAAGCACCTGACAAGTCTGTTCTCGGGAAGTGTACAATCACCGTTCGCTGGAAAGACGACCCTGCCGGGAAGTTTTTTTATTTTCATTTAAAGGGTCTTACCGTTGATTCGGTCTACATGAATACGGACAGAACTACTGCCGTCGCCGGAGGAATTACCGGTACATCAATCAGTTATTACAGTATGCCCGCCGCTGTTGGGGCGAAGATTGGCGATACGTTCAAGGTAGTAGTCTATTACAGCGGAATGATGAATTGTGAAACGGGAGGTTCATCCGGCTGGTGCGGGGGAGTTACTGCTCAAAGCGGAACATTATATGCTCTCGGCGTGGGCTTTGTCGCAGATTATGTTTCAACGACGCAGCATTGGTTGCCATGCTACGATCATCCGTCCGACAAAGCAACCTTCCATGCGACGTTCAAGGCACCGCGAGGGAAAGTTGCCGTCTCCAATGGAGAACTAACCAATATTACATCCGACAGTACAACAATTACCACGGAATGGACACATGCAATTCCCTGTGCTACCTATCTCTTAACCTTTGCCGTTGATGCATATTTTCCTTTGGAATTTGGCACACCGGCTTTGCCGATGACCGTTTATTCCAAGGCAGCAGATACTGCCGCTACACGCAAGACATTTTCACTGCTTCCGCGAATGGTGCGCACTTTTGAAGATAAGTATGGCACGTATCCCTTTGAAAAAGTTGGGTTTGTCAATACTCCAACCGGCGCTATGGAACATCAGACAATGATCTCGTTTCCGACTTTTTTATCGCAATCCCGGGACACGGTCAATTCTACCGGCGCACACGAACTCGCTCATCAATGGTTCGGCGATGAAGTATCACCCGAGGACTTCCGGAATGCATGGCTCACCGAAGCATTTGCTACATACTCCGAGTCGGTATGGGCTGAAGAGTTGGGAGGATTTCCGGGATATTTAAAACATCAGACCACGAAAGTCAGCGGGTATTTCAGTGCTGCAGCAAACGAGGGTGTATTCCCGTTATATGATTTCCCGCGTGCGAAGCCGTCGTCGAATTATCCGGTAACAATTTATTCGAAAGGCGCAGCAGTACTCGGAATGCTGAGGTATGAAGTAGGAGACTCCTTGTTTTATAGTGGGTTACGGAAGTACATAGCTACCTATAAATACGGCACAGCAAACACAGCATCATTCGAGAGTCTATTCCAAAGCGTTGTAGGGAGAGATCTTACGTGGTTTTTTGATCAATGGGTGCATAAAAAGGGATGGGTGAAATTAACTGTTCAGACCCGCGTAACGACCTCGCCGGACGGTAAAAAAAATCTGGCAGTACGCATGCAGCAGTCGCAGCCGAAGGACTATGGTCTCTATCTCAATGTACCTGTAGAAATTGGCGTAAAAGCCCTCGACGGGACGATGCATTATACAATGTGTATGCTCAAAGGTGAGGACGAGACGTTTACGCTTCCCGATACATTCCCAACGGAGTATAGCTCTATTACCGTGAATCAGGGACCAAGTGTTCGGGCATTGGTGCAAGTACAGTCGATTACAGGAGTTGAAGCAGGTGATGAACAAAAACGGCCGGAATTGAGAATTAGTCCCAATCCGGCCGGTTCTTCTATCAAACTTGAATATACGAGTCAGCTTTCGGGTTATGCTACTCTTACCATCACCGATTCAGCAGGGAAGCAGTGTGAAAGTAAGCAGATAAACGTTCGGCAAGGCATGCAGTCGATAACGGTTGATACTGCTCTGTCAGCCGGAATATATTGGCTGTCAGTCGTACAGAATGGACGTTTAATTACTACACAGGTATTTATCCAATAATAAGTTATTTAGCTCCAGGAGCGACGACTGCGTTTGCTTCTTTTACACTACCGTAGGCAGTCATATCAATCGTCGTATAGTCCGGATGCGATGTTGATATTTTGGCAGTAGCCGTAAAGTATCCTTTGTCTTTTGGAGTAACTCTTGCAATTACTTCGAGAACGGTTTTACTTTTTACAACAGTTCCGGGTTTGACATTAATTTCTATTCCATTGGTCGCTGTAGCTTCGTTAATTATCAAATCTTTGTCTGAATTATTCTCTAGGCGAACCGATGCTTCGCTTGTTTTTCCGACGGTCATATTACTAAAAGCAAAGTACGGAGAAGGTGTGATGTTAATTTCACGGATCACATCTGCTTTAAGATAGAGAATTTTATTGGGTGAAGTAGCATCATTGCTCGTGATGGTAATACTCTTGCTCATAGGACCATTCGTATTACCAAGATTCAGAGACACTTCTATCGTTGCTGTATCGGTCATTGGGCGAAGCTCTTTTTTGTCAATCGGTGCGGCAGTACATCCGCAGCCGGGACGAACCTCAGATATCTTCAATACATCCGTTCCGGTATTGATGATTCTAATATTCGCTTTCAGCGGTGTGTCTTTGGGTTTGACTTTTTTCCAGTCAAATGTATCACCACCAATGATTTCAATTTTTGAATTTGATTTGGGTTCCAACGGTTTGGTCAAACTGGCAGAACCTTCATTTTGAATCACCGGGGTCGCATGCTGCCCCTGAGCCATACCGGCAAATGTGGATGCTACGAGCATCGCTGCGAGAATTCCAACTTTTTTCATAATTCTTCCTGTAAATAATTAATACTAAAAAATAATAACTTTATAATAAATAATAGACATACATACCGTCCTGTCACTGGCCGACGACCAATTGCTGCACCGCCTGCTCGCCACGCTCTGTGCGTATCGCGAGCAAATAAGCTCCAGCAGGTACTCCTTCGAGCATCAAGGGGACTTTATTCTCACCGCTTGGCTTAAGTTCGCTAAAAATCATCGTTCTCACAAATCTTCCATTCAAATCATGAAGCGAAATATTGATATCGCGCTGATCTTTAAGGGTGAACGTACATTCTGCATTATCACGCGCTGGGTTCGGTGAGATAGATACTCCCAACAACGCACCCGATTCTCTCCGGCAAAGATCAAAAAACGGAGAGTCGCCCTTGACTGCCTTGCATGCCTGTTCGGCAGGAATGCAACGTGTTTCAACTTCAGCAAGTGCATGTAATTCACTCACTAATTGCTCACGGTATCGTCCCGGCAATGCACTCGTAAATTCTTTGTTCGGTGTGAACCATAAGAGAAATTCCCGTGCAGCGGAATGGGCAAACGTAATTCGAATCAACACTGCAGAATGATGATGCTGACTCTCCAACTTGTCTTTATCCGAAGGAGCAAGCGTGATATCGCATGTATCGGTTGCGCTGAATGTACCCTGGAGCCATACATGTAATTTGGGATAATGTGCGGCTAATACAACTGCTTCATTTTCAGTAAGTTCGAGGCGTTCGACACCTTTGATGTCCTTTGTGTTGGAGGTAGGAGACGACGCAACAGAAGACTCCCGAACAATCAAATTCGATATATCAGGAGTAGTAACAGAACTATTCCGGCGAATACTCGTTGGAGATAGAGCCGGATGATTGTCTCCATGCTTTTGCTGCGTACCTTGTGTTGTTTGGGAAATAGAATTCTGAGGTGAATGGTCGTTCAATACCGCAGGAACAGATGGTTCAACCGGAAGCGAAGTACCTGTTGATGGAATTGATT
>JBPOHH010000038.1:0-10176 GCA_052035765.1 Bacteroidota bacterium | reverse complement strand
ACGATGAACAGCGCGAAAGATTTCTGGAGCGCATACGGCAAAAAGCAAAAAATTGGAAATTCTCTTCGAATGATATCAATGAACGTCACTTCTGGAATGAGTATCAAGCAGCGTACGAGCAGGCACTGATGCACACAAGTACCAACGACGCACCGTGGTATGTAATTCCCGCCGATGATAAGCTTTACGCCCATCTGTTGATGAGCAATATTATCCTCGAAACGCTCCAACGAATGAATCCACGCTTCCCTCCCGTGAGCAAAAAAGAAAAAGCCCTCATGAAACGCGCGCAAGTGCAATTACAGAAAGAATTCTAAATGCTTATTACCAATAAAATGAATTCACTTTACCTCACAATCGATCGAACTGCAATGAATAACACAGAAAAGCCCGAACAAACGAATCCGCCGCATCACAAATATCCATCTACCGCCATCGCCGGCAGCTACAACGAGAATTCCAAAGATGGCTATCCGGTCTATCCCGCCGGAGATGATATTTACGTAAAGGGTAAAAAAGTCGAGAACATGGACCCCGAAGACCTGTCGCATGCCAAGCGTCCGACGGATACACTTGCAGCGGGAAAAAACAACGAGAAGGATTTTGACGAGGACATTTCAGGGGATGATTTAGATGTGCCGGGCAGTGAACTCGACGACGACCTCGAGCGGGTCGGAAGCGAGGATGAGGAGAATAATTACTACAGTTTGGGTGGCGACGACCACGACGATTTGGATGAAGATCAGGGGCAATAAACAAGCGGTGTTTTTCGAATATAATAATCAAATAATTCTCTAACTATTATACAATACATAACCATGGAAAATCCAAACAAATGGTCGGTTGACCAGGCACACAGCGAAATTACCTTCAAAGTGCGCCACTTGATGATCTCGAATGTCAAGGGTGCATTCAAGATATTTGATGCGAGTATTCACACCACCGGCAAAGACTTTATGACCGCCGAAATCGACCTGTGGATCGACGCAGGGTCCCTTACAACCGGTGATGTTGCGCGTGACGAGCACCTCCGAAGCTCCGATTTTTTCGACGTCGAGACGCATAAGCAGATTTCGTTTGTCGGCAGTACAATCGGCGAATCGGATCGCACAGGAAACCGCGATTTATGGGGAGAGCTCACGATGAAAGGAATTATGAGAAATGTCAATCTTACCGTGCAGTTCGGTGGCATCGTTCGTGACCCGTGGGGCAACGAAAAAGCGGGCTTCACCATCAGCGGCAAGCTCAACCGCAGCGACTGGGGACTCGTCTGGAATGCCGCAATGGAAACCGGCGGAGTAGTAGTAGGTGATGAAATCTCAATCCTTTGCGAACTCGAACTCACGAATATGGGGCAAGTGCCCGAAATAATGGTGCTTGAGTCGATGGTACATGCCTAATGATGAAGAGCGATACTTTAATGTGGGAATGATGTAATTCTTTCCTAGAGTTATGTAACACTCCGGCTGCAATGCAGTCGTAATTTTGCAGCATAAATTTTAGAAACGGATTACAGATAAAAAACTGTAACTGTCTTGTAATACAACATAATAATAATTCAAATGAATACAACGGAAATCGAAGGCGCCTGGAATGAACTCAAGGGCAAGCTCAAGAAAAAATATGCAACGCTCACCGACAATGACCTCCTCTATGCCGAAGGAAAAAAAGACGAAATGATGGGCAAGCTCCAAATCAAGCTCGGCAAGACAAAAGAAGAAATGCATGATGTGATTAACGGACTGTAACTATCAAAAAATTAAGATGATTATACTAGATTTTTTACTACACTCTCTCTTGGAAAACTATGAAAAAGATGATGCTGCGTTCGGCTACGGTGGTGATATTCTCCGCCGGGATACTTGTTGTCGGATGTGAATCCTCCGACCAAAAAAATGAAATAGCGCAAAAGCAGGTGCAGGATGCGAAAGATAAATTGCAGGAAGCGCAGAAAAATGCGGTTGTCGTTGCTAATACCGAACAATGGAAAGCATTTAAAGAAGAGACGGAGCTGGTGGTCAAAGCCAATGAAGCCCGTATTACCGCATTAAAAGAAAAGATGAAAAAGTCCCGAAAATCGGTGGACTCGCTCTATGCGATGAAAATCGACAGCTTGGAAACGAAAAATCAGGCGATGAATCTTCGTGTGACAGCGTATGAAAAGAATCAAAGCAACTGGGAAACATTCAAAATGGAATTTAAGCATGATATGGATGAACTCGGCAAAGCGCTCAACGACTTCGGCGTGAAAAACACGAAGTAGAACTATTACCGAAAGGCGGGTAATACCGCCTTTTTCTGCGGCATCGTGTGTCGCATATCTGCAGAGATCGGCACGACTTCCACTACCATTTTCAGGGGAATTATCATGGACGCCTCACACATACATCTGCTGCTCAATCACTTTCCTATACTCGGCACCCTCATCGCTTCGGGGATACTCTTATGGGGTATTTATCAAAAAAATCATGCTATTAAAATGCTTGCTGCTGCCCTGCTTGTTGCAATGGCATTGATAGCAATTCCCGTGTATCTGACAGGCGAGCCGGCGGAAGAAACAATCGAGCATACTGCTGATTTTGTTGAGTCGTTAGTCGAAAGCCATGAAGAAGCCGCATGGGTCGCTCTGATCATTATGGAGCTGACCGGCGCCGTCGCGCTCAGCGTGTTTGCCTACGGATTATGGCGGGGAATCGCCTCGAACGCAGGATTCTCCTGGTTACTTGGCCTCTCGCTTGTCACCTGTATTGCCATGGCACGCGTCGGATATTTAGGCGGGCAAATCCGTCATACCGAGCTCCGGGAACCAATTTCTGCACTCCGGCAACTCTATGAATTACAAGATGATAAACGCGATTCTACTAAAGCAAAATATGAGCATGCATAGCCCGTGTGCCGTATAATACACTTCTCATTACAATTCAACAGGAGTACGTATCATGTCCAAAGCAAAAGATACCAAAGAGAAATCAACCAAAAAACCGGCGACCAAGAACCTCAAAGAAAAACGAGCAGCCAAGGCCGCCAAACGCGAAGAAGCCAACCGTGAAAGCACGCAGTAATACAGAAATAAATTTAATAGTAATGTATGTATAACGACACTGTCATTCTGAAGGCCTAATTAAAAACTTTAAAAAAAGCAAGTAATGACATAGCAAGTGCTTACAAAAAAGGATTTCCTCTCTATGTAGCCGGAAGAATTCCTCCCACAGGGTTACACAGGGTATGCTCACAGAGTCACACACAGCAGTATTCGGCTGTGAACTCTGTGAAAAACTCTGTGAAACTCTGTGGGAAACTCTTTCTCTTACGCAAATGCAAGTCATATAAAAAGAACAAGTTATAAAACTGTCATTGGTAACCCTTCGGAGGGTGAAGAATCGAAACTTGCTGTAACGTTATGCTACAACGCGACATCATCAAGTTTCGATTCTTCGGTCGAAGACTCCCTCAGAATGACATACTCTGTAAACTATCTTCGAATATCACAATGAAAAATATACACGATATCCTCGCAAATTTTAAAGCGCAGACCCGCGCGGCGGCACAATCCATCCTCACATTCTGTGCGAGGCATTTCAGCTGGAAATAACAACCATGATAGACGTGAAAAAAGAAGGCGTTCTCCTTGAAAAAACGTCCCTGCCCTTTGAGAACGAAGGCGTTCTCAATCCGGGTACGATACGCGAGGGGAACTCTGTGCACATGTTTTACCGAGCAGTAAAAAACGGGAATTTCTCGAGCATCGGGTACTGTCGGTTTAATGGTCCGCTGACGCTGGAATTCCGTTCGGATACGCCGGTGATATCATCCGAGCTCGATTACGAATCTCATGGCGTCGAAGACCCACGGATAGTGAAGATAAACGACTTGTATTACATGACCTACACCGCGTACGATGGTATCAATGCCTTGGGCGCGCTCGCGGTGTCAACCGATCTTGTTACCTGGGAGAAAAAGGGAATCATCGTACCGCAAATGACTTATGATGAATTCGCACAGTTGAGCGGGAAAAACGAAGAACTTAACCAAAAATACGTTCGCTTCAATCAGCATGAAGGCATTCATGAAATTGACGGAAAAGAGGTGTTGGTCTGGGATAAAAATTTCATTTTCTTCCCCCGGCGAATTAATGGTGACTTGCATTTTTTACACCGGATAAAGCCCGATATTCAAATCGTCGTGGCGGTCACCTCGCTCGAAGACCTCACGGAAGACTTCTGGAAGAGGTACTTCCTGCATCTGGAAGATCGTATCGTCCTTGTGCCAAAATACAAGCATGAAGTGAGTTATGTCGGCGGCGGATGTCCGCCGATCGAGACGGAGTACGGCTGGCTGCTGATTTATCACGGCGTCTATGACTCGCTCAAGGGATATATCTATACCGCGTGTGCGGCGCTGCTTGAGCTTGGTAACCCGCAACGCGAAATTGCACGGCTGCCATATCCGCTTTTCAAGCCCGAGCTTGCGTATGAGCTCCGGGGCGAGGTCAATAATGTGTGCTTTCCGACCGGCACGGCTGTTTTTGAAGACACACTCTACATTTATTATGGTGCCGCCGATGAGCAGATCGCTTGCGCTTCGGTCAGCATGTCTATGCTGTTAAAGGAATTAATGCTTAATTCTACCTTACATGAGAAATGAAACTTTAGACAATTACACCTTGCAGTATTCTGCGGCACCGGCGCAGCAACTATCGACAAACGGATATCATGAGCCGGTAACCGCGCCGGTCGCGTTGCCGGAAATCCTCTGCATTACTTCCTATCCACCGCGCGAGTGCGGTATTGCTACGTACTCGCAGGACTTACTACGGGCATTGGAACGTAAATTTGGAACTTCTTTTGTCGTAAAGGTTTGCGCGCTTGAGGCAGAACATGAACAGCACCGCTATGCCGACGAGGAAGTCCATTCTACGTTCAATACATCCCACTCTGCGCGCTATGGAGAGATCGCCACGTCGATTAATCAGAACAAACATCTTGCTGCCGTACTAATTCAGCACGAGTTTGGTTTTTATCATCATCATGAGTCCGATTTTGAGGCATTGGTATTTGCGATTACCAAGCCGATTATTCTGAGTTTTCATACGGTATTTCCGCATCCCGACAGCGCAATTTTCCGGCATGTGCAGGGAATAATTGCCGCTTGTGAATCCGTGATAGTGATGACCAATACCTCGGCACGAATCCTCATCGAGACCTATGGCACTGCACCCGAAAAAATCACGGTGATACCTCATGGTACCCATCTTGTGCCGCATCTCGACAAGGATTTTCTCAAAGAAAAATACGGAATGCAGGGACGCACCATTCTCTCAACGTTCGGTCTTCTGAGCGCAGGCAAGGGCATTGAAACCACACTCGAAGCGCTGCCGGCAATTATCCAAGCGCATCCCGATACGCTGTTCTTGATTATCGGCAAAACCCATCCGACGATCGTGCAGCAGGAAGGCGAGCAATACCGCATGATGCTCAAGAGGAAAATCGACGAACTCTCCATCGGCAGTCATGTGCAGTTTATCAATCGGTATCTACCGCTCCCTGACTTGCTCGAATACTTACAACTCACTGATATTTATCTCTTTACCTCCAAAGACCCGAATCAGGCCGTGAGCGGTACATTCTCGTATGCCATCAGTTGTGGGTGTGCAGTGGTCTCGACACCTATTCCCCACGCCCGCGAGGTGCTTTTGGGCGATGCAGGGGTGATTATTGATTTTGATAATTCCGAACAGCTATCGGCCGCCGTTGTGAGCTTGCTGGAGAATGATGAATACCGCAACAGTATTAGTTCTAATGGGTTGCATCGCATGGCTCCTACGTCGTGGGAGAATTCTGCTATTGCACACGCGCGGGTATTTGCCCGAGTGGGTGCGCGTGAAATAGCGCTGCAGTATTCGATGCCGGAGACCAACTTGAATCATGTGAAAAAAATGACGACTACCGTTGGGATGATACAATTCTCGCGGCTCAATGTGCCTGACAGTACTTCCGGCTATACGCTTGATGACAATGCGCGCGCATTGATAGCAATGTGTCAGCATTACGAACTCACGCGCGATGAAGCAGATATTCAATATATAACGATTTACCTCAGTTTTATCAAGCGTTGTCTGCTCGAGGAAGGGTATTTTTTGAATTATGTCGATGAGCATGGCTGCTTTACCGAACAGAATACATCGAGTAATATTGCCGACTCCAACGGGCGTGCACTGTGGGCCTTGGGATACGTGATATCGCTGAGCGCACTGCTGCCCGAGCAGGATATTGTTCAGGAGGCAGAATTGCTGATGCAACGCGGCCTTAAGCATGTGTCCAATATCCATTCGCCACGTGCTATGGCGTTTATTATTAAAGGGTTGTATTATTATAATTCGAGGAACCATTCCGTTCGGAATATCTGCCTTCTCAAGGAGCTTGCCGATCGATTAGTCCAAATGTACCGGCATGAATCCGGCCGCGGCGACTGGCAATGGTACGAGGGCTATCTCACGTATGCCAATAGTATTCTCCCGGAGGCAATGCTCTGTGCATGGCTCGTGACGGGTAATTTGTGCTACAAGGACATTGCAAAATCGACGTTCGATTTTCTGCTTGCTAAAATAGTTACGCAAGATAGAATTACCGTAATATCCAATAAAAACTGGCACTACCGCGATGATGAATTAACGCATCTTATCTCCCAGGGAGGTCAGCAGCCGATAGACGTGGCCTATACAATCCTTGCGCTCCAGAAATTCTATGATGTTTTTCAGGAAGAAGAGTACAGGCAGAAGATGCACATTGCGTTTAATTGGTTCTTGGGAGCCAACCACGCACAGCAAATCATCTACAATCCCTGCACCGGCGGATGCTGCGACGGGCTCGAAGAGCATGGGGTAAACCTCAATCAGGGCGCCGAGTCCACGGTGAGCTATCTGATGGCAAAGCTTGCAGTGGAAAAGGCACTCCGAGGTACGAAAAATATTCATATCATCAAAGAAAAGTATATGAAAATAAATAACCTTACTCAATTCGCATAATATGTGGTATATTTCTTTTGTTCGTATGGTGTCTGCCACGTCCTACCCCAAAAGTACCCGCAATCACACAAAGGAATCTCGTCTTGAAATTACACATTAAATACATGGTCAGTAACCGGTGTAAAATTCTGGTGAAAGATGAGCTGAGAAAACTCGGACTCCATTTTATCCTCGTGGAATTAGGAGAAGTTGAGGTAATGGAAACGCTCTCCGAGAGTCAGAGTGAATCATTAAAAGCAGCGTTACTCGAGTCCGGACTGGAGCTTATGGATGACAAAAAGTCCATTCTCATCGAAAAAATCAAGAATGTCATCATCGAAATGGTACATCATACCGAGGACTTAGTCAAGGTGAATTTTTCGCAATTATTAAGTGAAAAACTCAATCACGACTACACGTACCTCGCAAATCTCTTTTCTGAGGTGCAGGGCACGACGATCGAACACTTCGTCATCGCGCATAAGGTGGAGCGTATCAAGGAATTAATCATGTACGGCGAACTCAGCATTTCCGAAATTGCCTGGAAAATGAACTATAGCAGCGTGGCACACCTGTCGAATCAATTCAAAAAAGTAACCGGTCTCTCCCCCTCGCACTTTAAGCAGCTCAAAGACAAACGCCGCAGTCCACTCGAAGAAGTTGGCGCTGCCGCACCGGGCGAGGTATCCATATCAAGTGAAGAGATAGCAGTTCCTTAACGACCTGTATTTATTATGTTTATATTGACAAAAGCCTATGGCACACAGCACGACAATTCCCGCCGAAAAAATCGCCCTTCTACAAAAAGAACTTGATATTCAAAAAGGTGAAAATCAAACTCTTATTGAGGAATTGGCTATTGTTCGCAGGGAAATCGACGCTCAAAACATCGAGCGCTGGAAGCGTGCCGCTGAACTCGGTATTGCCAATAAAGAGCTGGAATTTCAAGACGGCGAGAAAGAAAAACGCGCCAATGAGCTCGGTATAGCCAATATTGAGCTGGCATATCAGGATGAGGAAAAGGGCAAGCGTGCCGCGGAGCTGGGGCTCGCCAATATCGAGCTGGCGTATCAGGATGAGGAAAAGGGCAAGCGCGCCGCGGAGCTGGGGCTCGCCAATATCGAGCTGGCATATCAGGATGAGGAAAAAGGCAAGCGCGCGGCGGAGCTACTCGTTGCTAATAAAGAACTTGCCTTCCAGAATGAAGAGAAGAGCAAGCGCGCCGCCGAGCTGGGACTCGCCAATATTGAGCTCGCATTTCAAGACAAGGAAAAAGGCAAGCGCGCGGCGGAGCTACTCGTTGCCAATAAAGAACTTGCCTTCCAAAATCAAGAAAAAGACAAGCGTGCCGCCGAGCTTGTCATTGCCGACCGGGAGCTCGACTTTCAGAATATTCAATCCGAAATCCGTGAATCCGAACGGAAAGAATTAGCAGCATCGAATCATTTGGTGCAGCTGTCATCGCAATATTCCCGCAGTCTGATAGAAGCGAGCTTGGACCCGCTCGTGACGATTAATGCCGAGGGGAAAATCACCGATGTCAATGAAGCGTCGATTAAAGTCACCGGGATTCGTCGGGATAAGCTCATCGGGACGAACTTCAGCACGTATTTTACCGAACCCGATAAAGCGCAGGAAGGATATCAGCAGGCATTCGAAAAGGGGTTCGTCGCAGACTATCCGCTCACGGTCAGACATGAAAATGGTCAACTGACGGATGTACTTTATAATGCATCAGTTTATAAAGATGATACCGGCAAAGTGCTCGGCGTGTTCGCTGCTGCACGGGATGTGACGAAACAGAAAAAAGTCGAAGCGAACCTTGAGAAGAGTTTGAAAGAAATCTCGGGATATAAGCTAGCCCTTGAGGAGTCGTCAATCGTCGCTATCACCGATAAAGACGGGATTATTAACTACGCAAACGACAATTTCTGCCGAATATCGAAGTACAAACGCGAAGAATTACTTGGTCAAGACCATCGAATCGTCAATTCGGGGTTCCACCCGCAAGAGTTTATGCAGGATTTATGGGACACAATTTCCTCCGGCAAGATATGGCGAGGTGAATTAAAAAACAAAGCCAAAGACGGCACGAACTATTGGGTGGACTCGACGATTGTTCCCTTTCAGAATGAACAGGGTGAAGTGTATCAATATGTGTCGATTCGTACGGATATTACTGCCAAAAAGCTCCTCTCGCAATACTCGCTCAGCTTGATCGAAGCGAGTCGTGACCCGCTCGTCACTATCAGCACCGAAGGCAAAATCACCGATATGAACGAGGCAATGGTCAAGGTAACGGGTGTGTCGCGGGAGAAGCTGCGCAATAGTGATTTCAAGGATTATTTCACCGATACAGACAAAGCATCACATGTGTATAAAGAAGTCTTTGCCAAAGGTTTTGTGGCAGATTATCCGCTGACTATAATGGATGGAAAGTTCACCGACGTACTCTTCAACGGGTCGGTTTATAAAGATGACCGTGGGAATGTGCTCGGCGCGGTGATTGTCGCGCGGGACATTACCGAACAGAAAAAAAACGAGAAGGAACTCATTGAAGCGAAGGTATTTGCAGAGCTTGCGACGATGATTGCCGAGGAAGCCCAGTCCAAAGCCGAGGATGCCGTGAAGGCAAAGCAGCAATTCCTCTCGAATATGAGTCATGAGATACGCACACCGATGAATGCGATTATAGGATTCACCAAAGTGTTATTAAAAACAGACTTAACAGCCAAGCAAAAAGAATATTTAACGGCGATAAAAATGAGCGGCGACTCGCTGATTGTGCTCATTAATGATATTCTCGACCTTGCCAAAGTCGATGCCGGCAAGATGACATTTGAGAAAATTCCTTTTAAAATGGAAGCGTCGCTTTCGGCGATGGTGCATCTCTTCGAAACAAAAATTCAGGAGAAAAACCTACAGCTTGTGAGTAAATACGACGCACATATTCCGGAAGTGCTCGTGGGTGACCCTGTGCGATTGCATCAGATAATCCTGAATCTGGTGAGCAATGCCGTGAAATTCACCAACAATGGAATAATCACCATAAGCGTTAGCTTAGTAAATGAATTAGATGATACTGTCACTATTGAATTTGCCGTCACCGACACCGGCATCGGCATACCGAAGGACAAGATTACGAAGATATTTGAGAATTTTCAGCAGGCATC
>JBPOHH010000427.1:0-9728 GCA_052035765.1 Bacteroidota bacterium | reverse complement strand
TCGATTTTAAAATCACTGCTCCGCTGTATCTCTAATTGATTGATAATTCTCGGGATATTCGCTTGCGTAGGAAACGACTGCAAGCGATCATTGATTTTGGAAAAAGCGACGGCGGTGGTGCTTCCATTCCGAAAAATTTCAATGCCGATATACGCCTCAGGTAGCGCCTGATCGGAACGGATGATAATCTGCGCGATATTCGGATCATTGCGCCAGGAACCGAGGTCGGCGGGGATGGGATTGCGGAGGAAAATCGTTTGCACGGTCACCGTTTGAGCAAGAAGAGCCGGGCAAGCAAAAGCGAGGAGAAATGCGCTTGTAAGAAGAAGTCTCATACCGCGATAAAGGGGTAGCCGTGTACTCATGATGGACTGTATCTATGAATAAAATATATATGTTGTAGTAATTATAGTGCGCGTCAAAACGACACGCCATACTGCAAACTCGCCTGAAATTCGGAATAGGACAACGCGCCGGTGGCCGTGTACGAATAGCTATTGCTCATCAGAGAGAGACCGAGATTCCCCCATGCGCCGGCAGAGTAAGAGGCAGTACCCCGCACAAAAAATTGGGAATTTTCCGTGACGGCTTTGATGAAATTCATACCAAGCGAGGCGCTGAGCGCGAGGGTTTTGTCGAATATGCTGTAGCCTACCGTTTCGTTGATAGTCGTAATCGACGTACTGATACCCGTCGAGCCACCGGTTTCTCCATTGTTTTTCATTGCGAGTGTGGTAAAGGAAAGCGAACTCTCAAAAGCGATCGAATGCATAGCAGAAAGCGTTGTATTTCTACTATTTATAGCATTGCCGGAGAATTGCGTTCTGTCCTCGCTCGCTTGATATTGCGCGCTAACGGAAGCCGTATTTGCTCCACCGAAAAGCTGGAAATTGATGCGTGGCGAGAGCGAGAAAAACTGTGCGATGTTTGAGGTGCGAATAGTATCATTGACGGCGGTGGAACGCATGCCGAAATTTGAGTAACTGGCGTCAATTGCAATCTGTTGTGTGAGCTGCGCATTGACCGACGCCGAACCGATTAGTTGGGAGGTCGTGGATTCTTTGAGTCCACGCAGATTATTACTCCGCGAGCCAATCGAACCGCTGAGCGAGAGAGAATTGTCGAATAAACGCAGCGACGGCGATACGGTCACTTCGAGCACATCATTGAGTAACTGATTATATCCCAAAGAAATAAATCCCGGACCCACCCATCGGAAATTCCCTCGAATGCTGAATGATTCCGAAAAATTGACACCGGCGCCGAAGCGAAAGGCAGCGTCCATACTTGAGCTGCTGTTGAAGCCGACCAAGCTTTCGAGTTCGGTGACGCGATTGGCGCTATCGGCGAGCATGGCATTGGTATTAGCATTAAAAAGCGAGAGTCCGGCCTCGGCACTAACATCGAGTACATTTTCAATTATACTACCCGAATACGAGAGAGAAGTCAGGAAATTCTCATACGGCAGATGCGTGGAAGCCGTTGGAATAATAGACGTTTCTTCGTCCTGAGCATGAACAATTGTCACTGCAAAAATACTCTTGTCCGAGGTGAATCCTGCGCGTCCGCCGAGGATACGGCGGGCGTATGTGCCGCCGAAATTCTGAGAGCTGTCCGGCGCGCGGGCAAGGAGTGAGTAACCGTAGAGCGCCGAGACTTGGAATTGTTTGGAGGTAATATCCGCGCCTCCGCCGAGCAGGCGAACGTCGCCGAGGGTGAATTCGGAGTAGTTTTTATTGAAATATCCGGCGTGAAGCTGCAACCAATCACCAATTTTAGGACTTACGCCGAATTGGCTGAACGGCTGGGAATAGCCGGCGCCACTGCGATTGGTGATATAGGCGGTGAAGGGGAGTTCGACTTGATTGAATAACGTGAGCGAAATGGTGAATGATGCACGGTGAACGGGGTCGAGCGCAGGGAGCGTGGAATTTCCTTGGAAATAGTCGGTGGATGCGCCGAGTGAACCGTGCAGTCGGAACCATGAATCATCGGATTGAGCAGCAAAGGGGAAGATGAGGAAGCAACAGGCGGATACAAGAAAAAAAACAGGCGTTTTTAGAAGAGAACGAAAGCTGTTAGAATACATCGACTTGCAGGAATTAATATGGGCGAGTTTTGCTTCTTGAATTATAGGTGCAAATTACACCCTCCGATGTGAAATTCCTGAACCAAAAAAACTGCATTCTCAAATCTCCAACAAGTGTATTTTTGCTGTCGATGAAAGTAATTTGACTATTCTATGGCGACTTATTATGACTCCTTCCAATGACTTACACGAGCTGATTCATTCGCTTACAAAGATGGAAAAGCGGTATTTTAAGATCTATGTTTCCCGGTCACCTGGCGCTAAGCAACCGCTGGCTATCAAGGTCTTTGATGCAATTGCCAAGCAGAGGAAGTACGACGAAAAGGCGCTGCTGAAGGCATTCAAGGACGAGAGTTTTGCGTCGAATTTCCCGGCGTATAAAAATCATATTTACACGACGGTGTTGCGCTCGCTCGCTCATTATCGGGAGTCGGCGACGGCGTCAGATTCGATTGACCTGCAACTGCGGCAGGTGAGGATCTTGCTGGAAAATAATCTGTATAAACAGGCATTTAAGCTTAATCAGCGATTGAAGAACAGAGCGACGGAAGCTGAGGATTTTGGGGCAGTTATGGAGAGTATCGAGCTTGATCGGAAGATGCTTGTCGCGCGTTCGGGGGAATATTTATTTGACGCACCGCCGGAGGAGATGATCGAGCGATTGTCGGAAAAGTCACGTGGTGTGCTCAAGCAATGGGAGCGTGTGATAGAATTACTGAAAATACAGATGATGCTGTTTGACGCTCATCTCAATTTTGGTCGGCGTTTTGCTTCTTGGCAGGAGGCCGCTGCATGGGCAGAGGAACAGATGCAGCATGAATTTTTTACCGGCGAACAGGTCTTGCTTTCGTTTTCAGAGTTCGTGACATTTCATTATGTGCAATTTCTGTTTGAAGTGCAGTTCCGGGGAAATACCGCTGCCGGGCTACAGCACGCTCTGTTGATTGTGCAGGAATATGAGCAGCATCCGAAGCGTATAATGATGGACGGAGTAGGTTTTCTACGGGCATGTTCATGGGTAATAATTGCTGCAATATGGTTGAATGATGTAGAGTTAGCGCTGAAATACAATTCAATAATGCGCCGAGCACCCGAGAAGTATTCCATCACCCGCACCGCCGAAGTGAATCGATTTGACTTGCAGTCCTACGCGTTTGAAGGGAGTATTCTCACCGGACACTTTAAGAATGATTTATCGGAACTATATATTCCGAAGGCATTGGAAGCGATAGAAAAATGGCGAGTGCTCAAGCGTCCGCATGAAGAAGTGTCGATCCTGATCGCTTGTATTCAATTATTCTATGAAATGGAACGCTTTGATGAGTGTATAGGTCTTTGCACGAGGTATCTGACGACGCAGGAATATCTTAAGGAGGAAAATCAAGTGAGGGTCTTTCTGGCGCTTGCACATTTTGCCTTGGGAAATCGGGATATTTTATCGTCGATTGCACGGTGTTCGGTGCGGTATCTGCAGCGATATCCGTTACTTGAACACGACAGACTCTTCTTTCTATGTATGAATCGTATCGCCGAAGCTGATTCGGAAGGTAAAATTCGGAAGCATATTCAGACATTTATCGAGCAGTTCGCCACGCACAACGAGACACTCCCGGAGGAAGCCCGAAAGAACTCATATACATCGGTTCATTATATTTGGGCGCAGGCATATCTCAAAGGTGTGCCTTACCGTGAAGAGTCTCTCCGGCAATACGAGATATCGCATCAGCTTGGAGCATAGAATATCCGGACTCCATATAACCCGTTAGAAAATAAAAGCCCTACAGGAAATTATCCTGTAGGGCTTTCTTGATAGTCACATTGTGATGCGATTATTGTTTGGTACCGGGATAAACGGGAGATGTTTGCTCGGCTACATTGCCATAAGCAGTAATATCGAGGGTAGGTACTTCTGTATTGGATGTTTTCATTTTGACCATACCATTGAAATAACCTTTTTCTTTTGGAGTGACGTGAGCGATGAGTTCTGCTTCTGAGCCGGCTTTGATGACGACAGGTTTTTTGAGGTTGATACTCAAGCCGTTGGTCGCTTCAAAATCGGAAATCGTGATGTCATTCGGCGAGGTATTTTTGACGGTCAGCTTGGCTTCGCTTTGGAGACCGACTTTTAAGTCATTGAAGACTAAATATTGTGTTGAGAGCTGAATCGGGCGTACGATATGTGCCTTGAGATAGAGAATTTTAGTCGGGCTGGTAGCATCATTACTGGTAATTGTCACGCTTTTGGTGAGGTCACCGGTCGTCGTACCGACATTGAGGGAGAGTTCGGTCGTTGCAATTTCACCCGGCTTGAGTTCTTTTTTGTCGAGCTCAGCAGTCTTTGTACAGCCGCAACCCGGATGAACATCTGTGATTTTGAGTAATTCCGTACCCACATTTTTAATTTTAATCGTGGCTTTGAGAGGGGATTCTTTCGGGCCGACTTTGCCCCAATCATGGGTATCGCCGCCTACAATTTCAAGCTTGGGCTGTGCAATCATAGCAGCTGTCAAGAGTGCAAATGCTGCAAGTCCGGTTGCAAAAAAACGTTTCATTGGATTAACTCCTTTAATAATAATTAGTAAAAATAGAAAAAAGATGTTGCTTTATATAAATTTCACATCAAAAATACTATATAAATTCGGCTTATTCGCCAAAAATCTCGGCGGTTGACGATTTACGGTTAAAATATAGTGCATGCCGCATTATAAACTGAGAAAGAATGAAATTCCTCCTGATAGATCAATCGACGTCCAATCGATGCGGGATGAACGGCTCATTATCGGGAATCCGAGCGTTATTCGCGGCGTAGCATAGATTCCCTTGCCAAGCTCGGCGTCGTATCCGGCTGCTATTATTGGAGTAAGAAGTAATCGGCGCATCCCGGTCAAGGTTTGCTCGCCGTAGGCAATCGACTGTGTAAACTCCACCGGCGTCAGAATAGTCTCCGTCTGCTCGGCTGTGGTAGAGAGGACAAGATCCGTTCGTAACCCAATACCCAAATGAGCATGGGTACGCGCAATCCTATATTTTACACCTGCTTCCATCAACAATGCCCGAAGGTAAACATCCATCGCAAATTCCCGGCTGAGCTCAAATTCCACACCATTACGCCTGAAAGGTTCGGACGGGGGCTGTGATGTGAACCGCGTCGTCGATGTTCGAAAGCCCATCATTCCCCAAAACTCTACCATTGAGACTGGCAACCAATATTCACCTACCGCAGCGGCAGAAATGCCGGTCTCGACTCCTTGCTTGTAATCACCACAACGGTACTCCTCACCGAGAGAATAAATATCAGCCGTATGAAACCCATAGATACCACTGACACTTCCGCCCAAAAACAAACGCGGATACGCGCTCGGCAAACGAGACGAATACTGCCAGTCAAAGCCCTGCGATCGTGCCTCCTGCGTCATGAATACTAGAACACAGGCGAATATTGCCAGCATGATGCGATAGCGGAAAGAAAGGTAGTATCTCGCTATCATCGTTGTATGACAATTGGTTGCACCTGACGGAATAAACCCGACTGCATCACGCAGTAATACATTCCGGGCGCTAATTCAGCAGTCGAAAAAGCCGATTGATACGTCCCGGATGGCAGTACACCATCTTCAATCCGCGCCACTTCCTTGCCAAATGATGTATATATCGTAATACTTGCCTGTGCGGCAAAAGGCAGCGAATACTCGAGAATCGCGAGTTCGTTGGAAGGATTGGGAGCAAGTCGCGCCAAGCTAAATCCTTTACTTGAGCCAAGTACCACCCGATAGCCCTGCCCGCAAAGCGAGTCGAGGGAGAATGTTCCGTTCTGCGGAACCACAGGAAACGCACTTGCGCAGAGATTGCGTCCTATTTTGACGGAACCGAACGAAATAGCCGACACCGTTGCCGTGCTCAAAAATGTGCGGAACATCAGGCAAATCACCGTGTCTTTGGGGTAGAATTGTCGTCCGGCGGGAGTAGTAATTGAGACTGAAATATTCTTTCCCGACGGCTGCACCGACACCTGTGCTCCCTCGGATGCTGTGCCGAGAATCGAATCACCCACGTATAAAAGGGCGAGCGTATCATCAATAATAACAGTAGCTTGCAGCGAAGTAGCGAGGAAGAGAGAATCACCGGCTATAAGCGGCAGGCACACCGTGCGACCGGCACGGGCAGTTACTTGAGACGGCACCGAAAGCGATAGTAGTGGTGGTGTAATTGCCTTGGCAATCAAGCGGATACGCACCGTATCGCTTGGTTCGCTTGTGTTCTCTGCGGAATTGGTCGGGATGAGTAATTCCGATGTATATTCACCTGCCGAGTCGGGAACGAAGGTAACCGTGAGCGGACTTTCCTGATTGGCGCCGATTTCGGCTTCGGGTGTATCGACTGTGAATCCTGTGGCCGGTCGTAAGAGCGCCGAGCGCACGCGGAGCGAGGAAGCACCGATATTCTGCATACGGAGCGTAAACGGCTGACGGGGAGCATTGCAGCTTTTGTCAAACGGCAGGAGCACTTCACCGAAATCAATCGTAAAATTCGACACGTTCAAGAGCGCAAGTGCTGGCTTGGCAGCGCGGGCGATAATCGAGACTACGCGGCGCTTGACTGAGTCAGGCGCGCTGGGAATTCGTGATCGTATATCACTTTCCATTACATACTGAACGGAAAAATTGCCGGATTGCGTGGGCTTGAAAATGACAACTGCGGTGTCAATTTCACCCTCAATTCCCGGAAATTCCTTGGGCCGTAAATGCCGGTTTTCACGGAATTTTTTGAGAATTGTGAATTGATCGGTGTCACCCTCAAGGTGCTGACCGAGCAGACCAAACGGGATGTTTCCATTGTTGCGGATGACAAACGTCAGGGTAATTGAGTCGCCAAGGCGGGTGCTGTTGATGGTAATGGCATTCTGCGAACTTATCACCGCCGCGCCGGGCGTTGCAGAGGTCTTATTATCGATATCAATAATCTGCTGTACGCCGATACCGCGGAGTTCTACCGCCGTTGAGTCTGTCTTATTATCAATATTCGGAGAGTACGTCAGCGAGTAGCGGGCGATACAGAGTCCGGAATCCTTCGGACTGAACTTCATCGGAATAGGGAATTTATTATTAGAAATGAACGTAAACGGCGGCTGTGAATTGACCGGTGGTAGGAATTCCAATTCCTGCTTGAAGCGTGTCGTCAGCGGTGTCATGGTCTGTGCCGATACCCGAACATTCGAGTCGGAGACATTTTGGAGGAGCCAGACACGTTCAACGGGGGCCACAGCACCCACATACACCGAATCAAAATTCAGCGTTTGTGTGCGGGAAGCAAGATAATCTTTTGTTTTTAATACCGTAAGTGTAAAATAATCCTTGAGGGTAGCGATGCGCGAAGTGTCGCCGAATTCCGTGAGCTGCATCGTGAGCTTGGCGATGCGATTGCCGAGCGGCTGCGCAGACTGAACGGTATCGGGATTGGCAGTATAGGCGATAAAAAACGAATCAAGACGACCATTTTCTACTCTAAACGGGAAGGACTGCGTACGTAAGAAGTCGAATTCTTTATATTCTGTCGTCAGAGGATTCACCCTCTGCACCGCAAAATGCGGGAAGAGATTCTCCGCAATCTGAAGCGGTACATTGCCGGTGTTGTTGAGCGTTACAATCCGTGTCACCGGCTTGGAATTCTTGAATAAAACAATCCCAAAGTCAATGGTATCTGCCCGGATTCCAAGTTCGTTGGTATAGAATATCTCACCCTTCGGCTGTGCAAACGCCGCCGTTACAGCTGAAGCAAGCAGAAAAATGATGAGAATTCCATGTTTCATGGCAAATAAAAGTTGATACTTCGCCGGAGCTAACGATAAAGAACGCGTAGAGGATAGTTAATGAACAAAGAGCAGCTTCATTACATTAAGCAAGCCGGTCGGCAGCAAGCCGAGCAGCACGACAGCCGCAGACGACAGAATGAGCGTAATCCCTGCAAGTCCTGTTTCACCGCCCATTTGTGACTCTTCATTGGGTTCGGTAAAGTACATTTTGACAATTAAACCAATATAAAAATACACCGAGATAACCGATGAAAGGACAGCAACCACCGTAAGCCATGTATAGCCGGCCTCGACTGCTGCCGTAAATAAATAATACTTCCCGAAGAATCCGGCAAACGGAGGAATACCGGCGAGCGAGAGCATGAACATTGCCATCAGCGCAGCAAGCACCGGATGACGCTTGCTGAGCCCTGCATAATCAGAAAGCTCGAGATTCTTCTCGCCGTGTTTTTCAAGAACAGAGACTATCACAAACGCGCCAAGCTGCATAAACAGATAGGCAGTTAAGTAAAACATAATTCCATTAATTCCACGGGTAGACATCATCGAGTGTCCGTCATTAACCGACTCAGCCACCAAACCCATCATCAGATATCCTGCATGAGCGACCGATGAATAGGCAAGCATACGTTTGATATTTGTCTGTGCGAGCGCGCTGATATTTCCGACAAGCATCGTTGTCGCTGACAGAAGAGCGAGTACCATTTGGAGTTTCGTACCACCGGCCGGAGCAACAATTGCAATAATCGGCATAAGTGCTGCAAATGCAGCGACTTTACCTGCTGTACTCATAAATGCCGTTACGACAGTCGGCGCACCCTGATAGACGTCAGGTGCCCATTGATGAAAGGGAAATGCTGCTGCTTTGAAGCTGAGGCCAATAATCAGCAAACCAATTCCAATCATCATAAGTGCAGGAAATTGAAGAGGTTGTCCGGCAGCTGCGAAAATTAAATGATAACTCATACTGCCTGTGGCGCCATAAATCAATGCCATCCCGTAGATTAAAAATCCGGTCGCGAACGAACCGAGCAGGAAATACTTCAGTGCAGCTTCGATGGAGCGTGCAGAGTTGCGTGTGTAGCCGGCGAGCACATAAAAACACACCGACATTACTTCAATTCCAATGAATAATGTCAGAAGGTTCGCCGCATGCGCGATGAGCATCATACCGCTAACGGCAAACATGATAAGTGAATGGAATTCATCCTGTTCCAAGCCCTCGCGCTGCATATAAGGGCGTGCTGCTAGGAGCGTCAGCACACCGGCAGTGCAGAAGAGAATATCGAAAAATGCTCCAAAACTTCCGAGAGTAATCATACCATTGAACGCCGTGCCGCTCTTCGTGAGTGTCTGCGACGAGAGAGCTGCCGTCACCAGAAGTGATACCCAGCTAACGGTAAAGGTAACTTTTGAGCTTTTTTTGATCAAAGCATCAATGACCATCAGCGCAGTCGCCATGATGGAGAGAAAGAGTAATGGAGCTGAAAGGAGGAATTCTTGTTGCATGTGAGTTCCGTTAAAAAGTCTTTGATATTCTTAGTAATTAGCTTGTAAGTTGTAGCCGTAAATATTCGACAGTATCTATTTTGTTTTTGCAATCGGGCGGAGCATCTCGAGCCCTACGGTATACGCTTCGCCATTCGACCCGTCTGAGGTGCGCCTGCGGATTTTCGCTTCCGCAGCTTCCTGATTAATCGACTCGACGGAGTAGGTCACGCCTTCGGTCATCGTCATGGCAAATTCCACCGTATCGCCAACCTTGACAGACTTCCACTGATCGGTCGTGTCGTGTCCGTTCAGCACCCAGTCATGCTGTTTTGCAAAAAA
>JBPOHH010000203.1:0-3049 GCA_052035765.1 Bacteroidota bacterium | reverse complement strand
GTTTTCACTTTTTCAATGGACTCTTTTCTATAACGCATAACGTAAGTAATATATAAGGTTTGCAGTACTATTCGAAACAAAACTGATAGCAGCTATTGGACAAATAATGCGTAGATTAACCGCAAAGTTCGCCAAGGTTTTCGCAAAGTTCGCGAAGAATATTGTTGTTCAATCTTATACCCGGCATACGTTCAAGATTCATCGAATCTATTACAATCGGTTCAAACAGCCCAAGACAATACCTGCATTTCTTCGCTGCGACCTTTGCGCAACCTTTGCGAACTTTGCGTTAAAATTAGTCTAGTTAGCCGAATAGACATAAATTAAACGGTTCACTTGCCGGTAGAATTACCTTTTCCCCAAAATCCGCGTCCGAAGTAATTCCCCAAGTAATATCCTTATTTTTTTACCTTTTGGCACAAAAACACGTCCGGGGAAGGGATCATAGCCGCGCGCTTCGAGTTTGCCCAAGATACCACTGTAAATCGCGCTTGCAGCATAAATTGCAAATTGTGATTCTTTGTCGAGCATGGCGATTCCCGGCTCGGCTTCCTGGTAGTATTTACGCGCTCGGTCGATATTAAACTTCATCATTTCAAGGAATTGCGGCGTGGCGCGTTCGGCGATGATGTCTTCGTCCGTCACCCCAAAACGCTTCATCTCATCCTGCGGAAAGTAAATTCGGCCGGCATTTTTATCTTCGAGGACGTCACGGAGAATATTCGTAAGCTGCATCGCAATTCCTAATTTCTCAGCATAGACGAGGGCGGTGGGATTGGAATAACCGAGCACGGGAGTCATCATCAGCCCTACGACGCTTGCCACGCGGTAACAAAACACATACAATTCATCAAAGGTCTGATATCTGTTTTTCTCGGTGTCCATGAGCACGCCTTTGAGCAGGTCGAGCGCATACTCCATGGGAATCTTATACTTCTGCGCAGCGACACTAAAGGGCTGAATTACCGGATGCTGCGACTCGCCTTCACGATAGGCGATGCGGAGTTCGGACTCGAGATGATGAATCTCCGCGAGCACTTCCTCACGGGTGCGTGCTCTCGGAACATCGACGATATTATCAGCATACCGGCACAGTCCATAGACGGCGTACGTCGCCCACCGTTTATGCTTTGACAGGAGTAAGGTGCAGAGGTAAAAGCTTTTGGCGTAATACTTTGTAATCGAACGTGCGTACCGGAAATTCAGTTCGTCGGCATCGTTAAGATGGAATTTCATGGCTGCATATCCTGAAGTATCACACTTTCGGTGGCTTCAGCGGTCAGCAGTACGCCGGGAACACCCGCGCCGGGATGTGTGCTCGCGCCTACAAAGTACAGATTAGGAATATCTTCACTCCGGTTATGCGGACGGAAATACGCCGTTTGGGTAAATCGGGGTTCTACTCCCCAAGCGCTGCCGAGATACGAATTCCTCTCCCGCTTGAAATCTTCGGGTGTATAGGTCTCGAGTACGTCGATATTTTTCCGCAAATCAGTCAGACCAAAGTCTTCTTCCAAAAATTCCAAAACCCGATCGGTAAATTCCTTGCGTTTGACGCTCCAATCGATCGAACCCGATAGATTTGCCACCGGAATCAGCACATACATACTTTCACAGCCGGGCGGCGCCATCTCGCTGTCCGAACGTGTCGGTACATGGAGGTACATCGAGAAATCATCCGGCAGAATTTTCGTGTCGAAAATATCGCGCACGAGTTCTTTGTAGCGCTGTGAGAGAATTAAGGTATGATGGAGTAATTCCGGATACTGCCGGCGCACACCTATATAAAGCAGGAATGCTCCCATCGAGTATTTGACGCCTTTGAGACGCTTGTCAGACCATTTACTACGCACTTCGGGCTTGAGTAAGTCCTTGTAGGTATAGATGAAATCAGCATTGGAGATGACGGCGTCGGCTTCGAAAACCCTGCCGGACTTTGTGCGAACGCCACTCGCGCGGCCATTTTTAACAGTAATTTCAGCGACTTCGGAGTTGGTGTGAATCGTGCCGCCAAGTTCAACGAAAACCCGTTCAAATGCCTTGACTACGCTGTACATACCGCCCTTAGTGAACCACACGCCACCTTTTTTCTCAAGGTAAGGAATCATTAAATACACAGCAGGGGAGCGGAACGGATTGCCGCCGATAAAGAGGGGATGAAAGGAGAAGGTGAATCGATGCCGGGCATCTTTAAAGTATTGAGTAACAAAGGAATACGCCGAGTAGAGCGCTTTGAGTTTGGTCGCTTTGGGAATAAAACTAAAAAACGTCGATAAACTCATAAACGGGCGTGAACCCAAGCCGTCGGTGATGACGGCATCATAGATTTTGCGGGCATCGTCCATGAAACGGTCGTATTGGTCGGCATCATGCTGATTGAATTTCGCCATCTGCGTTTTCATACGAGTGGCGTCGCCTGAATAATCGAGCATCGTTTTATCATGAAAATAGATACGATAAAACGGGTCTAAGGGTAATAAATCCAAATAGTCCGCCATCGTTTTCCCGGCGCTTTGAAAGAGCTTTTCGAGAATATCGGGCGCCGTAATCAGCGACGGACCCATATCGAATGTATAGCCGTCTTTGATGAGCTGATACGCATGCCCGCCGATGTGTTCATTCTTCTCGAGCATCGTCACTTGAAAACCCCGCGCTTGCAGGCGAATCGCTGCTGCAAGACCGCCAAAACCAGAACCAATGATAACAATTTTTTTCATAATATCCCTGTTATTCCATAATAAATCATAGTGTTACTGTGCCTTTGCTATCTGCCTTGCGAACCGATAATCCCGCACCAAAGTGCTCGATTTGAGCGTGCCTTCAAACGGAGAAAAGCAGGAAACGAAATTTACGACCATATTATTTGGCTATGTGGAAAATTTGGGTTTTATTGCAGTCAAAATTCCCAATAAATCCCAATAATTATGCAGAAATTCTACTCCCTGTGAAATCAATTCTCCTCCTTCATGGCGCGCTCGGCGCTCAGGCGCAATTTGCCAATCTCAAAGAGCTCTTACAAGCACAATACAACATCCACACCCTCGACTTC
>JBPOHH010000036.1:0-1548 GCA_052035765.1 Bacteroidota bacterium | reverse complement strand
AAGAAAATTTCGAGTATATGGGGTATTCTCGCGGGAACGATGTCTCATTCAGCCCTGATGGCTCTAAGATTGCTTCTTTATTCAATAATAAATTAAAAATATGGAATACTGAAAGTGGTAAGCTCCTTAACGCGTTACCGGTTTACATCGGGTTTAATTGCACCGTGAATTGGAGCCCTGATGGCACAAAAGTAGCAACGGCCAGAGATGGTAAAACATCTGGAATTTATGATGCTATATTGGGAAAATTGCTTTTTGAATTGAAAGGTCATACTGGCGAAGTACATTCCACGGTGTGGAGTCCGGACGGATTAAAAATAGCAACGGCAAGCGACGATAAAACAGCAAAAATCTGGGATGCTACTAATGGTACACTAATACATAATTTACCATGGCATGATGGCGATGTTTTTTCTGTTTCGTGGAGTCCTGATGGATCAAAAGTAGCAACGGCTAGCGCTGATAATAAAGCATTTCTTTGGGATGCAAAAACAGGGGACTTAGTTGCAAATTTTCCCGAACATACAAAAGCAGTGAAGAAAGTAGTATGGAGTCCGAATGGATCTAGAATTGTTACCATTAGTCAGGATTCAAAAGCGATGATATGGAAGTCCGAAGCGAGCTTTCCGCTTTTAACACTATCAGGGCACCGCGGTGCTGTTAATGATGCGGCTTGGAGTCCTGATGGTGCAATGGTTGTCACATGCAGTTCAGATAGTTTAGCACGAATTTGGGATGCTGTCCAAGGTACCTTGCTGTACACACTAGCAGGACATTCCGGCGCTGTCAATACGGTAAACTGGAGTCCGGACGGCTCAAAAGTAGTGACAGGCAGTGATGATTATACCATTAAAATCTGGAACTTAAAGTCGCTCAGCCTAGTACAAGAGGCTATTTCGCCTGTATTTAGTATAGTAGTACCCGGCGGCGCTGCCCATGATATTGATCTCAAGCAATGTCCGGTTGGTGATGTAAAAGACACACTGGTGCAAGCGTATTTACAGAATACCGGAAAGTATCCCTTGCGTATTGATTCCCTTCAAGTTACCGGAACTGAGGCTCCTCAATTTTCAATTATTTCAGGAAGTCCACCATTTGAAATTCCTGTAGGTGGCGCTCAGACCGTCGAATTCCGCTTCCGTCCTGAGTCGGCTGGTGTCAAATCTGCATTACTATTACTCTATGCGCAGGCGACCACAATCCGCCAGACTATCCGTGGTGAAGGTCTCGCATCGCCGATTACCATCGTTCGTCAGATGATGGATTTTGGTAAAGTACCGCTTACGACCACCAAAGAACTCCATGATAGTATTGAAATTAAAAATATCAGCGCTACTCCGGTGACGATTACAGCAACGCGATTCGCGGGTCCGAATGATCGTGATTTTGCTACAGTGAACGGCGGAGGAAGCTTTACCATACAAGCATACAGTACAGCAAAAGTCGATCTGAAATATGCACCTTCCGAACTTGGCAGAACAAGCGGTCGCCTGTTGATGGACTACAACGGTATCGGCAGTCCGGCCTCCGTACAGCTCTTCGGAGAAG
>JBPOHH010000637.1:0-13424 GCA_052035765.1 Bacteroidota bacterium | reverse complement strand
ATTGCATTCGCCCTACCTGCTTGACTGGGGCGAATGCAATTCGCCCCTACGGCGGAAAAAGGAACCGAACAAACGTAGTTTGCAGGAAATTTTCTACTTCATCAGAGCTAAGAAACCCGGCTGCGCGAGAGATTCAAAGAGAAAAGCCAAAGCCCACATCAGCCCGCCGGTGAACATCGGGATCGAGAAATTATCATCCATTCTGAGGCGAATAGAGGCGGCCTCGACGACTGCACCGACCATTGAACCAACCACACCGGCAACGAAAAATGTCCAGCCGGCGCCTGTCAGCGCGCCAATTACCGCTACAACCACCGCAGCCGAAACGACGAATGCAAGCGCACCTTCACGACTTTTGTCCAAAAACGAACGTCGTCCGAATTTTCGTCCGTAAAGTGCGGCACAGGTATCAGAAACAATAAGGATAGAAAAGGCGGTGATAGCAATAATTTTGGGAAAGATGAGCACGCACAAAAGAGCCGACATCAGCACATACGATGCGCCGTTGAGGAGGATTTTATCTTGACGAAGTTCGTGTGGTCTCAAAAGCTTACCAAAAACACCTAACATTATTCTCCGCACTCCCTCGCTCCTGTGCATCAACACATCGAGCACAATGCTCACGAGAGTCATCGGCGTAAGGATCATGATCCCAACCTCGCGGCTGACAAACGAATAAATAATAGGAATAGCAAGCGAAGAAATATGGATCAGCTTCCGCAAAATTTCCTGTGTATAGGGTATTTCCTCTGTTTTGTGCATTTTTTGCCGTATTTTTGGGGTAAAAAGTGTGTGTTTTTGCTCTGTCCGACGTTTAAAAGTCTTATTTAAACCTAAATGATGCTACGACTTACGCCTTATGCTAAAATAAATTTGGGTTTGGAAATTCTCCGAAAACGGGCAGATGGCTACCACGACATCAACACTGTTTTTCTGCCCATTACTCTTGCCGACGAGCTCACGATTGAGCCGGCGCACACTTTGAATGTCGAATGCGCTGAAATTCCTATTCCACAAGAAGATAATTTAGTTTTCAAGGCGGCGCGCCTGCTTCAAAAGCAGTATGCGATTTCACGTGGTGCAAAAATACAACTTCACAAGAAAATACCAACAGGCGCGGGTCTCGGCGGGGGAAGTTCGGACGCAGCCGCAACGCTTCGCGGGCTGTGTGAACTGTGGAATATATCACCGGATGAGGATGCGCTTCATGCCATTGCCGCTCAGCTTGGCAGCGATGTTCCCTTTTTTTTATTGGATACTCCGGCAATCGGCAGCGGCCGCGGTGAAATTCTCCACCCGCTTTCGATTCAATTGCCGCACACACTGCTTATCGTCTATCCCAATATTCATATCTCGACGGCTGAAGCATACGCAAATGTGCAGTTGAGCGAGGAAGCGACGGACTATCATCGTCTTTTTGCGGGAGACATTACACCGGATATTCTCCGAACGGGAATTGTCAATTCATTCGAGGAATCAGCGTTTAAGCGACATCCCGAACTCCTTGAAATTAAAAACAATCTCTACGGTAATGGTGCCGTATTTTCGCTCATGAGCGGCAGCGGCTCGAGCATGATAGGATTCTTTGAAAGCGATGAAATGGCGAGGCAGGCAGCAGAGCGCTTTCCTGATTATCAGACATTTGTATGCAGGCAGCAGGTGGCAAAGAATTACCCTAAAAATACGTATGTAGGAAATGATAAACGATGGCGCGGAATTTGTGGAATGGAACAATGATACAGAACAACATTACTTTTAGTGAATACAACAACTTCTTTATTTATTAAAACAATACGCCTATGAACATTTTGCTTCTTTCTGCTGAAGTCACCCCTTTTGCCAAGGCAGGCGGTCTTGGCGATGTCGCTGCTTCCCTGCCGAAAGCGTGGGAAGAGCTCGGGCATACACCGATTGTCTTTGTGCCGAAATACGGGAATATTGATACCAAAAAATACGGAATAGAGCCGACGAATATCGTGTTCTCCGTGCCAATCAGCTCATGGGTGGAATATGGTCGCCTCTGGCGCGGAACGCTTCCTGACTCGAACGTACCGGTGTATTTTATTCAAAATCAAGACTATTTCGACCGTCAGGGAATTTATGGGAATCCGGATGGATTTACGGATAATGACCGCCGTTTTTTATTCTTTACCCGAGCAGTATTTGAAGCCGCGAAAGCGCTTAATTTCAAGCCCGATATCGTGCATGCGCATGACAATCACACGGCATTTGCGATGGCTTTGCTCAAGTCGCAGTACCGTTTTGACCCCTATTTTACCAAAGCTGCCGGCGTCTTTACTATCCACAACATGGCGTATCAGGGCATGTATGATGCCAAGCGGGCGATGGAATTCACGGGCTTCGGGATGAAAAGCTTTTACACGGGGAGCTGGTTTGAGCAGTATGGCGCGGTCAATTCGATGAAAACGGGGATAATGTTCGCCGATAAAATCACGACCGTCAGTCCGACCTACGCGCAGGAAATCCGCTGGGCTAAAAATGGTGAGGGTTTGCAGCAATTCCTCAATGAACGTGGCGGTGATTTAGTAGGTGTGCTCAATGGTGTGGACTATACAGAATGGGACCCCGAGACGGACACAACGATATATAATACCTATACAAAAGAGACACTTACCGGCAAAGAAACGAATAAACGTAAATTCCTTTACGAATGCGGTGTGCCTGAGTCTGAGCTTGCGCAAAATATCCCGCTCGTGGGTATGGTCACACGCTTAACAGATCAGAAAGGGATTGAACTGCTGGAGCAAACGCTTGAAAATTTCCTCAGTTATGGTATGATGCGATTCTGTATTATTGGCAGTGGTGAGCGTAAATACGAGGATTTCCTGCGGTATCTGTCACGGAAATTCCCACGACGTGCGCTTGTGCAGATTGGCTATAATACCGAACAGTCGCATCGGATTATCGCTGCGTCCGATTATCTGGTGGTTCCGTCACGCTTTGAGCCGTGTGGCTTGACGCAGATGTATGCATTAAAATATGGTACTATTCCGATTGTACGGGCGACGGGCGGACTCGCGGACACTGTACAGGAGTTCAACCCAACCACCTTAAAAGGCAATGGGTTTCTCTTTGCAAATTATCAGCGTCGTGAATTCTCGGCTGCACTCCGGCGTGCGCTCTCCGTCTATTCGGTGAAGCCGTATTGGGATGCCCTTCGTACCAATGCGATGGAATGCGATTATTCGGCCTTGCGCTCGGGGAAGGAGTATATCGAGGTGTTTCGGTGGGCATTAGATAATATTCGCTGATTTTTTTTGAGTAAAGTCATATTTTTGCAGTCGAATCATAACGTACAGAAGTTTCTATTTTTACACAGTTTTACTCTTACAGATCATGTCTCCTTCTCTCTTTCCGTCGGAATACGGCGAAACCGAACTTTACGAAACGACCGAAATCGGACTCGCTTCACGCGTTATTTTATACAATGATGAAATTCATACCTACGACGAAGTAATTACCCAGATCCGGAAGGCAACGCGGTGTTCGCTCCAAAAAGCAGAAATCCTTACTATTGAAGTAGATACTCAAGGCAAAGCCATCGTCTATGATGGTGAAATCACCGATTGTATTCGCGTGAGTGCGATTCTTGAAGAAATCGAACTCCACACGCAGATTGTATGTTGAATCATGGTACTTACCTGTCCGGGTGGCTCGGTGTCGGTGTAGATGTGAGCCCGGTTTCTACGCCGGGCGGAAGATGGGTTTCGTCATATATCCAGAGTAGTTACCTACTCTCCGGGTCAAGAGAATGTTCTTTCGTCCTGCCCGTTTATTCATAATCGAATTTTACAAAGACTTTCTTGCCACAGGTGCAGATGACTTCGATACTTTCGATTTCGTTATCATCTGAGCGGTGGAGTACGACGGTTGGATTATGGTCGTCTTCTTCGTCGGCAAGTGGCTTGGAAATTTCGATCTTACCTCCTGTATCAACGAGTAATTCCGCGGGGATACGACTGCTGTGCGGGATACCTTTGACAGTGCCGGCAATTTCTCTCACCACCAAGAAATCTCGAAATTCCTTTCTGCGGCGTTCCTCAGATTTATCACGACCGAAGTCTTCAAGATTATATTCTTCTGTTTCCATAGTACATTGAAGTTAGATTTAAAAATGTTGCCCCGGGCGTTTTTCTGCTGCCGGAGCACAGGCATGGAGCTTGAAGCAAGAGGCAATCGCTTCGGGCAGATCGGTCAGTGAGTGTATTTCCTGAACTATAGCATCATCGATGACGGCTTTCGGCATACCATAGACCACGCTCGAAGCTTCATCCTGGGCGAGAATATACCCACCTGCCTGATGAATTTTCCGAAAGCCCGACAAACCGTCATTTCCCATTCCTGTCATCATCACACCGAGCGTTTCTGAACCATAGACATCGACTATAGAGCCTGCGGTTATGTCAATCGACGGGCAATACGGCACATCAAACACATCATGCGAAACGGCGATAGTTTTATCAGGCATAATCAGCATCTGCCTGCCGCCGGGTGCAAGGACAATCATTCCACCGGTGAGTCGCATGCCATGTCTTGCTTCCACGACATCTAGGCGAGCCATTGTATTGAGTCTTCTGGCAAGAGGTTGGGTAAATTCAGCCGGAATATGCTGCACGACGATTACCGGCACGGGCAGTTCAGCCGGGAGCCGGGATATCACTTCCTGTAGGGCAGGAGGTCCGCCGGTCGATATTCCAATGATAATTATACTAATGACACCCGGAGGCAGGCGTCGCCGAGAATAGGGAGCTTTGATCGGCACCGCCGGCTCAGGTTTTGGCTTCGCCAATGTCTGAATGTGTGACGGCTGCAGATTGTTTTTTTTCCATGCTTCATACTCAGCCGATACCCGACGAATCTTCATTATGAGTTCTGCCTTCAACACCTCAATATCTTTCGAAAGTAATGCCGCTCGATGCGTAATACAGTCTGCAGCGCCGAGATTGGTGGCTTCCCTGTGGTCTTCTTCGGGGTGTTTCCGATTTATTATTGTCATAATTACCGGAATACCGGTGAGTTCACGAATTTTCACCAATGCTTCAAACCCACTGACCAATGGCATCCCGCACCCCATCAGCACTACCGAGGGATAGAGGTCCATGACTTTTACCACGGCTTCCCCTCCGTTGGCAGCACCACCGATGACCGTAATATCTTCGTGTCCGGAAAGCATTTTTGTAAGCTGCTGCCGGATAAAAACAGACTCATCGGCTATGAGAACACGGATGGTTTTCATGGGGTTATTTGATTTTCAGATATTCGGCTATCGCTGCCTTTCCAACTTGATTAATATATGGGTCATACGATCGGGCGAATTCATTAGGATATCCCCAAAAGATTAATTTTTCGTCGGAAAATGCTGCGAAATAGGTACTCGTATGCTCACCATATCGAATATAATATACAAGAATTTCAATTTTTGCCGATGATGTCGAGCCGGCACTGACAGCGAACCGTTTGGATGGCTTTTGGTCATCATTTAAAAACTCCGTCATCGAATTCCCTTTGGTGAGTAATTTTTTGTTTATCGACGGCGGGAATGCAAGGAAGCATGATGAGAGCAGTAAGGAAACGGATACTATGGTAATAAGTAGTGTATTTTTCATAACATGTTACATTAAATGACAGAAAATCATTCACTATCCCATTTGGAACTATTTTTTTTAATCGAAGCGCCTATTTGAATGATAGTACTATCTTCCGCTGCTTTAAAATCGTCCGTTGTTCCCCAAAATATTACCTGGTCATTTTGGTTGTATAGGAAGTAATAATCTTGATAAATATCGATATTCTTCGTGTTCTCAATCGATGCCCGCCCTTTGCTATCTTCTCCCAATTCACGTCTATTGCCTATTTTCATACGATAATATTCTACTATATATCGGTTTTCCTTATAATTCAACGGCTTACCATATCTTGGCTTTAGTTTCACCATTGTTTGAACGTCCTTCCGGGTATTACCTCTTTCAAGCATCATGATATCATCCATGACAAACAAACTGCTTCCACAAGATTGCAATAGAACTGCAATCACAAGAAGGATCGACCATTTTAGAGACATATAACAACCTTTCATTTATATAGGTTATGAAAATTCTGCATACCATACAGCAAACGACATTGCCTGCCAAAGATGAGGTAAATTAACACCATAGATGATGTTACTTGATTCTCAGATATTCATCTACCGCTGCTTTTCCTATCTCATTGATATAGGGGTCGGAAGATCTTGCAAATTCATGCGGATAGCCCCAATAAACCAATTTATCGTTTCGGAAGGCAAGAAAATAATTCGATTTGTAATCACCCATTGAGAGCACATAGACATGAATCGTATAGACCGACTTCGCATCAGAAGATACAGTAATCGTCATTTCGGAACGTGGTGAAATCGGTGCTATATCCAGGGTCGTAGCAAGCGGCATTCCTTTTTGGAATCTGTCAAGCGTTTCAGGGGTAAAGTGCACACAAGCACCAAGTATCAGACACACAAGGAAGATACCGATTTTGTTCAATAATGTGGAATAGTTCATAGCAACGTACTTTCTAAATAATTAGTTCGATTTAAGAGAATAATAACGCGTATAAATATCCGATGAAATTTCACCGATAAACGAATCTTCACTTTTACTGAATTCCTGTAAAAAGCCCCAATACAAGAGTTTGTTTTTTGAATCAAAAAGAAAAAAATAATCGGAGGAAAGGTCGTTTCTTTCTTCAACCGTCTGCCCGCCAAAAACAGGCGAAGATGGTGACGAAGCACCAGGGGCTGAATAACTTCGCTGCGTCTTCTTCACTCCTATCTGTATCGGAAACACTTCCACCGAATAATCATTTCCAAGATGCGTCACTCGAAAGCTATACTTCGAATCAACATCGACCATACGCCGTACGTCCTGCACAGGCATACCTTTTGAAAGAGTAATAATGGTATCCATAGTAAACATTGACTTGCAGGAGGGTAATAACACTGCAATTATCATGAGTACCAGCAGCTTCTTATACATATTGATTGTTCCTTGTTTTTACAACATGTCTTTCATATTCTCACTTCATCCCCAATTGATTCATCACAAACCGCCACTGTATCGCCATGTCCTCAGCTATCTTGGCGACGGATTTGCCGCTGCCGTGACCACTGTCGAATTCCATAAACAGCATGATAGGATTCTTCTGCGCGGGGCGACTCTGCATTGCAGCGACGAACTTCTTGGCGTGCAGCGGATCGACACGACTGTCATTCTCGCCGGCAAAGACAAACATCGTCGGGTAATTCACCTCTTGCCGGATATTCTGATACGGAGAGTATTTCATGAGAAATTCAAAGTCTTCTTTTTTATCGGGATCGCCATATTCAGGTATCCAAAATCTGGCTATCAGGAACTTGTGGTAGCGTATCATGTCCAAGAGCGGCACTCCGCAGACGACCGCCTTGAATAAATCGGGACGCTGCGTCGTTATAGCGCCCATCAGCAGTCCGCCATTGCTGCGGCCATCAGCAGCAAGCTTTTGAGGATTGGTGTATTTATCTTTGATTAAAAATTCGGCAGCGGCGATAAAATCGTCAAAACAGTTTTGCTTCTTCGCCAGCATACCATCCTGGTGCCACTTCTCGCCGTACTCATCACCTCCGCGGAGCCCAGCCTCTGCATAGACACCACCACGGTTTATAAATGAAGCTGCAATGGAGATATAATGCGGTGCTATCCCTGAGTTAAATCCACCATAAGCATGCAACATGGTTGGGTTGTTTCCATCAAGCTTCAGTCCTTTTTTATGACTGATGAACATTGGAATACGTGTGCCGTCTTTCGATGTATAAAAGACAATTTTCGTCTCAATTTCCCGGGTATCTATTACACTCGTATCCTGGTAGAAGAATGTCCACTCTAGCGTCTTTCCGTCGAGCTTGTAGAGTTTCCCGGGGGAATTGAATGTTGCAAGCCCAACAAACACCGTATTTGACTCACGATGATAGTTCATGCTGCTGACATTGCCAATTTCAGGTAAGTCGACCTTTTTGATAAGCTTGCCATTATAATCATACGCTATAATACGACTCAGTACATCCCTCTTATCCTGAACAAGTACATAATCCGACGTCATGGTATAATTCTCAAGCACAGTCTCTTTTTCGGGGATAAAATCTTTCCAATTCTTGAATTCCGGCGTCGTAGCATCGGTCACCATGAGCTTGAAATTCGGCGCATGATCGTTGGTATAAAAATACAATTTGCCGTTCTTAAGATGAGGATAGGCACGTGCTTCCTTGCTCGAATAGATGAGTTGTGGGGTGTCATTGGTGCCGACCGAACGAATTTTCAGGGTATTTGAATAGAAGTCGCCTTGCGAAAAGAAGGTATAATTCTGCCCCGTTTCTTCATCCGTGTCCCACACGCCGGAGACATCTTTTGCATCATCGGGAGCGGAGAGGAATTGTGCTGATTCTTGGGGCGAGCCGACTGTCCAGAGATAGTTCTTGATGGGTTCTTGGTTTTTAATTATTTCCTTGGTACGAATAGAGATATAGGCGTGTTTTTGATCATACGTCCAGGAAAATCCATTAATCGTATTGAGAATTTCGCCTTCCTGCTTTCCGGTGGCTACATCGAGTATTCGATAGAAGTTAATTTCATCACCCTTGGTCTGCGTACCAATCGCAAGCTTCGAAGCATCACGATTGAAGTCCATACCGCTGATGGAAGTCTTGCCGGAGGGGTCGATCGAAAGCGGGTCAAACAGCAGGCGCTCCTTGCCATTTTCAATCGTATACAGCTTGTATTGAAGGTCACCTTTTTTCTTGGCTTGAAAGAACTGACGATTCCCCCGAAAAAACGGCGCGCCCTTTAAATCGCGGTCGAGATATTTCAGAAATTCATCCCGCAGGCCGCGAATCTCGGGCATTGTCGCATTGATATAGCCAAGCGTGTAGTCATGCTGCGCTTTCGTCCAGGCGATGACGTCGGGATTAGTCTTATCCTCCAGCCAACGGAAATTATCGGTAACCTGACGTCCGTGAAGGGTTTCCGTCACCGGAGTTGCAGGAGTCACCGGCGGCTTAAATGGAGTCTGAGCGTTAAGAGTATGCATGGAAGAGAGCAGAAAGAGAAGGAGGAGCCAAATTTTCATAGAGTCATGCCTTCGAATGTTTGAGAATAACAGCAAAATAGCGGTTTTGCAGCGCTTAATCAAAAGTATTTGTCGGCTGCAAAACAGCGAAAGGCAAACCATTCGCGGCTTGCCTTTCGTATAATTACTTATCGGGGATGCACTTACGCCGGCAGAACGTCATCAATGCGCGCATACACCGTTTCCACATCGGCATTACCGTCGATTGAGATAAGCTTGCCGTGTGAACCGTAATATTCGAGCAGCGGGGCAGTCTGCGAGTTATAGATTTCCAGACGGTCACGAATCACTGCTTCAGTATCATCTTTGCGCCCACGCTTGAGCATACGGCCTATAATTTCTTCGTTGGCGACATCGATATTGACCACGCAACTGATTTCCGAGCCCGCGCTTTCAAGAATTGCATCGAGAGATTCTGCCTGACTCTGTGTTCTCGGGAAACCGTCGAGAATACATCCACTTGAATACTCAGGTCTATTCATCGCTTCCCGGACGATTCCTGTGACGATATCATCCGGTACAAGTTTGCCGGACTCTACATAATTCTTTGCAATTTTCCCAAGCTCGGTTTCCTCACGTATCGCTTGACGGAATGCCTCACCGGTGGATAAATGCGGCACCTGTTTCCGCGCTGCCAGTAATTCTGCTTGTGTTCCTTTTCCCACGCCCGGCGCGCCAAAGAGTACTATTATCATTCATGTTCCTCGCAATTAATGATCAGTCACTGTGTTTTTCTGCAAAAATACACGATTACCGCTAATTCAGAAATAGAAATATCATGAACCATGATTTTTGCCTACTTCACCGACAGACTTCATTATTGCCTCTTTGCATGACTATCTGCCTGCTCATGCCTATCGTCACTCCACACCAATCACCCTAAGCTCCCCATTCGACGAATACTTCCACACCATAAATAAGCACACAGGCACACCCGGTCTCAATCCCCCCAAAAAACAGACAACTATCATTATTTACACACTACAACTAAAAACTCGCAACAAGTCTCACACCCAATGCCATCCATCCTCCCAACATACATCCAAAACTATAATCAAACAACAAATGATTACCGGTTTCAAACCCCAAAACTCATAAACCAACAGATGTAAAGAAAAAAAGAAAAAAAAGAAAAAACACTTACAGACTTACAGACTTACAGACTTAAAGACTTAAAGACTTACAGACTTACACACTTACAGACTTACACACTTACACATTTACAGACTTAAAGACTTAAAGACTTACAGACTTACAGACTTAAAGACTTACAGACTTACAGACTTACAGACTTACAGACTTAAAGACTTAAAGACTTAAAGACTTACAGACTTAAAGACTTAAAGACTTACAGACTTAAAGACTTAAATCCTCCCATCACCGTAAAAAATCCAGGAGCGATTGCCCGAAGAGCCGGGCACCAATTTGGAGGGAGAATTGAAGTGCATTTTCATTTTTCTTAAGCTGCAGGAGAGCTTCCGGCATATTGGTGTCTTCTGATTGTGAGCGGAGCTCGCCTAAGTTTGTATTTTCGGTGGTGATTTGTTCGGACAGTGCCATCAGCCGGCTGATACGCCCTCCGACGCGCCCGATTTCTTCATCTACTCTCTGAATAATTCCGAACAGTTCTGACGTATAGCCCTGCAGGGTGCGTTGCTCGCTGATAGAGAATAATTCTGTCGTTGTACGCGAAGAGCCATCGGCTCTGTACTGTAAGTGATTAATCATGTTGATGGTAGTCTCAAATATACCCACGCCGCCGGCACCGAACGCTGCATCAGCTTTAGAATTAACCACTTCAGTAGATGTAGCACTTTTATTAATCACCCGATCCTGAAAATTTCCCTTGAAGACAATCTGCAGTCCGGATGGATTAGTAGGAGTAGCCGCCCCTTCAATCAATTCGAATGGTTCTTTGGTCACTTGCGGAGGGGTCGGTACGATAGACTCCGGTGTGGTCTTCGTACCGGCGAAGGTAAATCTGCCATTGTAGTCATGGTTGGCTTCTTTAACCATATCTGTCAGCAACTGTTTGACTTGATTAGCGAGTACGGGAAGTTTGTCCGTGTTGGATGTTTCCGATGCCTTCAGTACGAGCTCCCGTATATCGCTGAGCTTCGCGGAAAATACTTCGAGAGATGCTTCGACCGTCGAGAGCTCGCCGGTCGCCTCATCGATAGACTTTTTGTACTGTTTATTACGTTCGATATGCGTCGTTAACTGCTGGATATCGACGATTTTTCCGGGTGCATCTGCGATGCGAATGATATCTTTACCCGTCGCAATCCGTTGATTATTATTATCGACGCGCTCCTGTACCTGAAATAAATTGCTTTGGTAGGTAGCTGCCTGGGAGTTGGTAGTAATTCTCATATTAACGACCTAAATTAATGAGTGTAGTCAGCATTTCGCTCGATGTGTTTATAACCCGCGCGGCAGCTTCATACCCTTTTTGATATTTGACTAAATTGATAGCTTCTTCATCAAGATTCACGCCTATGACCGATTCACGCTGAGAGTTCAATTGATCACCGAGCAGCGCTGTCGTTTTCATGCCGGACTTTGCATCCGACCCCGTACTGGCAAGCTTATTGAGAAATGTTGAATAATATTCGACCGGAGTCTGCGCGTTGAGGAATGTCCCGTCATTGGCTATCCCCGCAATCTGTCTGGCAATCGTATTATCACCGGGATTGCCGGCTGTCGCCGCCACGGGAATACTCCGCGGCTGCCCCTTGACCGCCGGGTCTAACGTAATGGCAAAGGCATCGGACGTACCGGGCGCGACCGGCAGAAAGAAATTTCTGTTCGGCGCTGAGGTATCGTCCAAACCATAGCCGTTTACCGAAATCGCATTGACCTTGTTGACAATCGTTACTGCAAGATCTCCGAGTGTTTTGGCAACGGAGAAGCCACCTGAAGACTCTTTATCATCGAGTGTAACATTATATGTTTTCAACGCTGAAGCAAATTCACCTGAATCAGGATTAATCGTCGCTAGCGAGGTATTGACCGCATTGACAATATCGATGCGGATGGTTCTCTCACCGGTCGGACTCTGCGTTTCTTTCAGCTTAAGCGTCGAAGCGGCACCGGCGGTTACGACGGTATTACCTCCAATATTGACATTTGCCATGCCTCGGTTATCGATTGCAACAAAGACGGTCCCGCCATACTTGGCTAATTCTTCAATGAGTTGAGAACGTTGATCACGAAGGGTATTGGATGTGTCCAGCGTTTTTGCTGCACCGGCATTAATCTGAGTATTGAGATCTGCAATTTGCTTTAGTATACGATTCACATCACTGACCTGATTGTCGAGCTTGGTGTAGGTTTCCGAACGTAAGTCCTGCAAACTCAATGCATTAGTATGAAATTCATTCACCAGATCCTGCGCAGCGTTGAGTACGAGTTCGCGGCGGGCAATGCTTTCGGGTTCTATCGACAAGTCCTGAAAAGAGTTAAAGAATTTACTCATAATACTGTTCATACCATTCTCAGACGGCTCTTTGAGGATCGTTTCAATCCGCTGCAGCGTTTTATCGTCGGCTTCATACCCCATTTTTCGCGAAAGATTATTTCGAATCTCACGATCAAAGTACTCATCCCGAAAGCTTTTCACCGCACTGACCGAAACGCCTGTGCCAATAAATCCTTTCTCGACAAGATATTGCGGTGTAGTCTCTCCAAGAAGTACTTCCTGGCGGGCATAGCCGGGAGTATTGACATTGGCAATATTATTGCCCGTCACATCGATACCCATACGCTGGGCGATGAGAGCACGTTTACCTATTTCTAAAGCGGAAAAACCTGACATAGTGTTATCTATTAATTATACCACCACATTACACACCCGTGTGTCGCTTTCCGAGAAAAACGACAAAATTTCCTTCACGCTTGTTCGAGCGCGGAAAGCAAGAACACGATTCGTCGAATTGAGCGATTGCCACTCGGAGAGAAGCGCGCTCAGATCTGCCTGCAGCGTTCGGAAATCTTCATAACTATTCATACCTAAAAAAGGATAGAGCGAACTCAAAGCGACTTGCGATGCTTCCTTCGCCGAGATACCAAGCTGCGCACCGATATATTTCCAGCGGGAAATTTCTTTCTGCTGTAGCGCAGCAAGGAGCTCTGATTGATGCGCTGCGATGCGCTCTAAGTCTTCTGCTTTCAAGAGAATGAGTGCATTTTGCTGTTCGGTAGCCGACTGCACAAGCTCATTCATCATGAGGCGTTCTTCTTCAAGTATTCCCAGTAACTCATTCATTATTCAT
>JBPOHH010000744.1:0-1989 GCA_052035765.1 Bacteroidota bacterium | reverse complement strand
ATTTAGTCCGTCTGTACTATGAAACCATTTCGTAAACCTCTCGAGGTATTCCTGACGATGTTCATAGAGCTCAGAAATTGCTTCGCTGATAAACATATCGTCGGATTCGGATGTTTGATCGGATGATTTAATAATTTCCGCAATTTGTATTGTTATGAGCTCTATTGCTTCAATAAATTCACGGCCATGAGACTCGTTAACCATCATATCGTTGAGTCGGTTACCTGACCCTGCTGCTCGAGAGTACTAGCGATAAACTTCGATAACTGTAGTGCGAGCTCTGTAGGAATCTGCTGTACAACTTCATTGGTCGTTGAATTGACAATTTTAAGAATAATTTTATTGGTATCATTGTCAATTGAGAATCGAAGTGCGGTATCCGGTGTATTGAATATCCGTTGCAGCCGCTCGGATAGTTTATTGAAGTCTTGCTTCTGTTTGTTCGGTGCAGACTCTTTTTTAAGGTTGATAATTTGTTGTTGCGAACTCAACGAAGTATCATCTGCTTTCTCTTTATTGTTCGTGAGATCAGAGCGTATATCCGCAGAATGAATTACGGGAGCTGAGAGCGTATTTTGAATTGGAGTTATTGTCATGACTTTACTCCTAGTAAAAGGAAGATTGTTATAGATGCTGATCGACTGAGATTTACATCTGTGTACTACAAATATATTTGAATAGCATTACTGAGTCGATGATGTTGGGAATCCACTCAGAAGACTAAACTGATTTTGCGCTTGTAAATATATTTTCTGCATGTTCTCATATTCTTTACGGAGACTATTTGCCTGTGTATCGACTCGTTTTTGCAGAAATGTTTTTCGGTTAACAAGAGTTGTTATTTGACTTTGAATTGAAGTATTCCTCGTTGTTATAAGTCCGTCAGAGCCTAATAAATTTGATACGGCATTTTTTGTTTTTGCAGCAAAGCCGTCGGCAGTCGTGAAAAGATTGGAGATTTTTAGCGGGTTCGTCTCGAGGAAACCCTGTAATGTGGTTTTATCCGATACCGTCAAGATACCATCCGTCCCGATTTTAATGCCAATATCGGTTAGATATTTAGGATTACCTTCACCGGACGTCGAAATAGGTTCGGTAACGAGACTACGTAATTTTGAATAAACCGACCGAATGCTCGAATCACTGCGAAGAGTAGCCGGATCTTGTTTTAAATAACGAATAGTAGCATTAAAAGAATCTAAAAACGGCTGAATAATAGTCGAGGATAGCTTATCTGTATCAACCGCAGTAGTAAGCGTCACCGGTACATCATCGGCGGATTGGATTTTTTGTAAGCTTATCGATACGCCTGTCAGCACATCATTAAATGAATTTTTATCCCGTGTGACTTGCACGCCATTAATTTGAATCTGAGAGTCTAAATCATTGACATTGACCAATCTATACCCGGCTCCGGTGGTTGTGGACTGGGTGCGGGTTGCTGTATTTGGGCTGAGTGCTGCGGATGTAATTCCAAGGTCACCAAAGACATCGCCGTCGGTAAAATTAACCTGATTGGTTGTGCCGGTTGTTTTGGATGTAAATGTGAGTCGCACTGTCGATGAGGTGTCTTTAATGACGGAGGCAGATACAGTAGATGATGTATTTGCATTGACTGCCGTTGCAATTTTTGTAAGTGCAGTCTCGTAAGTGTCTGTACTGTCAAAGGTAACGTCGGTGTTGACGGAATTTACAGTGATCGTCTTGGTCGTACCTGCGTAGGTATAGGCATCCGAAAGATTCTTTCTGCCTGAAATGAGTATATCATTGGTTGCGAGCCGATCGACTTTAATGGTACCAATTCCTACGAGTGCGTTGCCTTCTGCTGTAGCCGTCAGCACTGAAGTATCTGATACAGTTACTTTCTTTGTATTGAAAGTAGCAGCAGCGCCTTCGGCAAAAAACGTGTCAGCTTTGGCAGTCAGTGTTTCTAACTGAGAACGGAATCTATTGAGAAAGACTTGGCGATTTTCAAGTGTGGTTTGCTTT
>JBPOHH010000431.1:0-3940 GCA_052035765.1 Bacteroidota bacterium | reverse complement strand
ATGCAAGCCAATACGCACTTGTATTTCGGGTATGGACTCAATCCATGATTTGTCACCATAATTATCCGGAAAAACAACGACGAGGTTTTCCATGACATCAAGCAATTTCAACGCGGCTTGTGCTGCTCTTTGGGCGTGGTCTTCCTGAACAATCGGCGCGCCTGCAACTGCCATGTAGGCATCGCCAATAGTTTTAATTTTCTCCAGTCCAAATTCTCGCATCACGCCGTCGGCGGCGGAGAAAATGGCATTGAGTAAATGAACTAATTGTTGTGCAGTAATTGAGGTAGCGAGCGGTGTAAAATCGACAATGTCCATGAATAAAACACTGACCGAGTCAAAGTGGTCGGCGATGGGATTCTCGCCCTTTATCAGGCGAGTGGTGATTTCTTCCGGCAGGATATTATTGAGAATTTTTCTCTCACTCGCGGCTGATGCACGCTCAATTTCCAATTGCTTCTCGCGTTCGGCAGCCAATCGGCGCTGATTTAGAAGATGTGCCTGTTTCTTCGATTCTTCGGAACGAACCTCTGCTTTCAGGTCGTAGAACTTCCGCAAATACGTAATCGCTTCCCAACGTTTTTCCTTCTCGTAGAGCTTGGCTAATGCCTCGAAAACAATAATGTTCTGTGCTTTCGTGCCGAGTTCTTCGTTCATCGCTGCCGCTTTGAGGAGATAGCTTTCGGCTTCCATCGGATTATACCCCTCAAATCCTTCCTCAGTAAATATCTCCCCGATGTTTCCAATAACAAATGACACACCACGCCGGTTGCCGATTTCCTCTGCTAGAGCAAGCCCACGGTTGTAATACTCCAATGCTTTCACATAATCTGCGCCGATAGCATACAAGCTCCCCATATTATTTAATTGTACGGCTGTGCTTTCTTTGTGACCTATTTCGGTGCTGATGTCTAATGCTTTTTGAGAATATTCCATCGCCTTGTCGTACTGCCGGAGTTCTTTGTACACTGACCCGATGCTACCCAATACCAAGCTAACGCCCCTTCGTTCGCCTATCTCCTGATTTATTGTCAGCGACCGGTTGTAGTATTCCAATGCAATATCGTATTCGGCAAGTTCTTTATACACAAGCGCTATATTCCCGATGTTCCGTGCAGCACCCGATTTATTGCCAAGCTCTTCATAGAGTGCAAGTGATTGCGACATATACTCAAGCGACTTCGGGTAGTCGGCAAGCCAAAAATATGTAATCCCCATGCTGCCTGTGATATTTGCGCTTTGTGCTTTGTCTCCGGTTTGCTCGCTTATTGCAAACGCGCGTCCGGCAAATTCGAGTGATTTATCATACTCACCGAGATAATTATATGCAATTCCGATATTGCTTGTATTCTGGGCTATGCCTCGTGTATTCGAGATCTCCTCATTGAGGGCAAGAGCACGAAAAAAGTATTCCAAAGCAGTTGAATAATCCGACTGATACCCATAGACATTACCAATATTTCCGGTTAATAATGCTATGCCTAATTTATCGTTAATCTGTGTATAACGTGCTAAAGCGTGGTGGTAATGCTCCAATGCTTTAGCATATTCCGAGAGAGAATTATATACATTCCCGATGCTCAAGAGCTGTGCGGCGATGCTGGCTATATTGCCGGATTCTTCTGACGCGGCAAGTCCACGGTAGAAGTATTCCAGCGCCGCGCTATTCTCCGAGAGGTTGCTGCTGATATTCCCAAGAGAATTAAGGGCTTTTGCCTCAAGCCGTTTGTTTTCGAGCTGTTCCGCTAGCGCGAGGGCTGTGTTGGCCATGGGAAACACTTCACGCCCAAGTCCTTGCCGCCAGCACGATTCACATAAGGCAAGCAATACACGGCAGTGCAGTTCATTTTTGCTTGCGTCATCAGCGGGGAACAAATCGAGAAGCTCCCGCGCCTTGGTTTCGGCAAGCTTGTAGTCGGCGCTTTCGATAAGTGCTTCAAGTGCTTCTACTTTTGTTGTAATTTCTTCGTGAGTCATGCTTTCTCCAGAAAATAGGTGTTCATTTTGCCTTTGCCTTTGATGTCGAGCTCGCCGCGCCGGATAAATTGTAGAGACGTTGCATGCAACGTCTCTACGGCATGTTTGAATTCTTCCGATACATGAATCTTCCCCGCTTCGCCATGCGATTCCATCCTGCTTGCCGTATTCACCGCATCGCCGTAAATATCATAGGCGAGCTTTCCGGTACCAATCAATCCTGCGGTAATTTCTCCGCAATGCAATCCTATCCTGAGGTGTACTTGTGTGCCTTTCGGCAAGTACTCGCGAATTTCTTCCGGCAATTCAACATCCTCGAGCATGTCCAATGCCATGCGTGTAAGTCGTTCTGCATGATTAGGATACCGAACCGGCGCACCGCACACCGCCATGTACCCGTCGCCGATGGTTTTGATGCGTTCGCATCCGTAGTTCGTGGCAAGTGCATCGAAATATTCGAAGATAAAATTCATAAATCCAAGCACGACGGCTGGTGGTAAATTCGCCGACAATTGAGTAAATCCAACCACATCGGCAAAGAGAATTGAAGCGCTGTCGAAGTGATCGGCGATGCGGGTTTCGCCCGCCAGCACTCGAGTGGCAATGGATTTCGGGAGGGTTTTGTGGAGGAGTTCTTCGGTAGATTGTGCACGGGCGCGTTCAATGGCGAGAGATTTTTCCTGCTCGGCGGCTTGCCTGCGCTGTTCGGTCAGTTCCGCTGCTTTTTGGGTTTCTTCATTAAGAATTTCTTTTTCAAGGTCTTGATATCTCTCGAAATGAAAGGCAAATTCCTCCCACCTTTTTTCTGATTTATAAAAATCGGCCACCATTTTGGTAGTTTCGGAGATGGAATGTTTCGCTCCGGTTTCCTCGATCATCGCAAGACCTTTGAGCAAATACTCCTCTGCTTTGACGGGATCATAGCCATCGAAATTCCGCTTGCCGTAGAGTTCTCCGAGATTCGCTATCTGGTCAGCAGCGCCAAGCTGATCGCCGATTTTTTCGCGGATGGCAAGCACGCGGTTGTATTGCTCAACTAATGTTTCGAAGTCCGACATACGAAAATGAATCGTGGCGATATTACCAAGCACAACCGCGATAAACCCTTGTAGATCAATTTCTTCCAGAATAACCAGCGATTGCCTGTAATATTCCAACGCCTGCTCGTACTCCAGCGCTGCGGCATACGCGTTCCCGATATTACACATTGTCGATGCAATACCTGCACGGTTACCAAGTTCCTGATGACCTGCAAGTGTCCGGTTGTAATATTCCAACGCTCGTTTGTTGTCAGAAAGTTGACCGTAAACAATTCCTATGTTATTCGAGGCACTGATGATACCTTGTTTGTCGTTGTGCGCCTCGTAGATTTCAAGAGCTTTCCCATTGGCTTCCAAAGCCAGATTATAGGTTCCGAGCGAAGTATATATATGCCCAAAGATTACCAGAGTCCGAGCTTCGTATAGTGCATTGCCTTGATGTCGGAACATAGTCTGCGCAGTAGTGCAGTATTCCAGAGCGCGAACATAATCGGTACGTATCTGATAAATAAATCCAAGATTCGCGATTGCTTTTGCTTCTTCAGTTGCGCTTTTGGCTTCCTTCGCAGCCGCAAGGGCTGATTCGCCTATCGGCAGTGCGTCGGTGCCACGTCGGCGGCGGGCAAAGGACTCGGACAGCAGGCGCAATGCGCGTGCTTTGAAAACAGGAAGGTTGTCGTCCGAATCAGCAGGCATTTCCGATAGCGCCCCAAGCACGTCATTGCACAGTTTTTCTGCCTGCACAAAACCACCATTATTGATTTCTGCCTCTGCCCGGTCGAGCTGTTCATTCATTTTTTCGGTTGTCATTGCCTGCTCCTGTTTTCGAGGTAAAATGTTCGCATTATTCCTTTGCCTTTAATTTCCATTTCGCCACGTTCGATAAAGGTAAATTCACCTCCAATTGTATTCCTAAACTCCTC
>JBPOHH010000147.1:0-2075 GCA_052035765.1 Bacteroidota bacterium | reverse complement strand
ACGCAGGGAAATGCGCATAAATCAGCGCAATCGCGTCGAATTGTCCTGCTGTGTAGCCAAGAGATTCTAATTCTCCAACCTGATATTCAATCGTCACGTTGTTAGATTCAGCCAATCGCATGGCTTTCTTCCTGCCTTCGGTGCTGATATCGAATGCTGATACCGTCCACCCTTGCGTAGCTGCATAGACTGCATTGCGTCCCTCTCCTTCGGCGGGAAAGAGAATCGTGCCGGCAGTTAGTGTTTGTAATTGCTCTTCGAGAAATTGATTCGGCGTTTCTCCATATACGTATTCATCAGCGCTGAAACGCTCATTCCATTGGTTTGCCCAGGTATTGTTCATAGGAGTTTTGGGATTAGTATGATGGTTGGGAATTATACTTTCTTCTGCTTGTTATGTTCTGTAAGAATTGTCCGCACAACCGCTTCTTCTTCAACGTATGCTTGGGTTTGATGATTCTTCTCCATCACACGTTGCTTGTGCTGCTGTTCCCGAAATTCACGGCGCTGCGCAGTACTCAGATTCTTTGTCTGACGTTTGCTCGGGCGGTCGTCGGTGCGCATGAGCAGATTGGTTTCCGGGTGAACGTAGAATTCATGGAAGTCGTAGCTATTGCTGAATTCTACTTCGGGCGTGATAAGGAATTTGTTGGTCTCGGCATTGTAGAGTTTCCCATCAACAAGCTTTATTTTGTCTGCTACGAGGCGATAGACAATGTCTTTATGCGGAAGTAATTTCGTCGGAATGCGCGCGATGATTTCCGAATACACATCATCCCAATCATTGCCGACTTGACCGCGAAGGAAGCGCACGAGCAAACCGATATTCATCTTACCATAGAATTTCCGCGTACTGCCAATGCTCTCATGCTGCGGTAAATTCTCAAGATCTTGATATATCTTGGTATTCCGCTCATCGGCAAAACGTCCGTTGTCCACGTATTTTCTTTTGCTGCCGGAGGTTTTCATCACGCTCAGCAGCCAGCGTTTGTTGTGTTCTCTCATCGTGATGGAGAAGTTATATGGGTTAAAGAATGATTTAATTATATCTCTACATCAAAGAATAAACGCGGTTACATGTAGGAACAGGTCGCGACCTGTCCCTACGAATATGATGTGTTTATTTGTCCAAATATTCCAATTATCATCTCAATTATTCCCCTACCATCCCACTCTTAACAAGCGGTATCACCTGTGTTCCAATCAGTTCAATTGCCTTGAGCAATTTCTCATGCGGCACGCCTGCGTCCATCTGAAAGGTAAATCGTGAAATCCCGCCAAGCGACTCGCTGTGACGGAGAATTTTCGTGGCAACTTCTTCCGGATTACCGACTACTAACGCGCCTCTCGGACCATTCTGCGCATCAAATCGTGCACGCGATACAGGAGGAAAACCACGTTCTCTACCGATCTTAGTGAACATCGCCTCATATCCGGGATAATACTCGGCAACTGCTTCTTCGCTCGTCTCGGCGACAAAACCGAGCGAGTGAAGTCCGACCTGTAAATCCTCCGGACGATGCCCCACTCTCACTCCTGCCTCGCGGTATAAGTCGATGAGTTGTCTGAACCTATACGTCTCTCCGCCAATCACCGCTACCATGAGCGGCAGCCCTAATTCACCTGCCCGCACAAACGATGCCGGCGTGCCACCCACTCCCACCCATATCGGAAGCTTTGCCTGCAATGGTCGCGGGTAAATTGCCTGATGGCGCAGCGCAGGACGGAATTCCCCGGACCAATTCACCACTTCATTATCACGAATAGCGAGCAAGAGATTCAGCTTTTCAGTAAAAAGCGCGTCGTAGTCATCGAGGTCGAGACCGAACAGCGGAAATGCTTCGATAAATGAACCTCTCCCGGCAACGATTTCGGCTCTGCCGCCCGAGAGTAAATCAAGCGTTGCAAAATTCTGAAATACGCGTACCGGATCTGCCGCACTGAGCACCGTCACCGCGCTTGTGAGTCGTATACGTTTGGTACGTGCAGCAGCAGCGGCTAAGATCATCGTCGGCGCTGAATCGAGAAATTCTTTCCGGTGATGTTCGCCTATTCCGAATATGTCTAATCCTGCC
>JBPOHH010000781.1:0-2045 GCA_052035765.1 Bacteroidota bacterium | reverse complement strand
TTGTAAGCATTATATGAGGAAGTAATTACCGTCAGATTCTATGGTATGACTACATGAAAAAGTTGTTTGGAATACACTTCACTGTTTTTGTAAAAACATTTCAGGTAGCTCAATGCTCGAACCGTCCGTATATTCAATCGTATATACCCATGTATTGAGCTTCACATTAAAGTTTTGTGCTAGTTGAGAAGTGTTTATAAATATCATTCCTACAACATCAGCAATGGATGAAGGGCGATACTCTTTGGGAGCATCGGGTGATACAATTACTGCCTCTCCCCAATCAAATTCATTGCTTTGCATGTATGTAACTTTTTATTATTTCAAATAGTTTCGCAATCCATTATTCAATATACGGTTCTAAATAATATTCAGGTATCTCATTATCAGACCCGTCACCATATTCTACCGTATAAACATTTGTTTCGATAAAACATCCTGATCCTTCCGGATACTCGATATCTGTAATACCCTTTGCACAGATGCTTCCAAATTCTCCCGGTAAAAACTTTTCAGGCGCATTTTTCGAAATTATAACTGCTTCACCATAGTCGTATTTGTATTCATCGTCTTTCATGGTTACTCCTTCGTTTATAATTCAAGTACGGTCAGTTGCTACAACTGACCGTCAACACTTACCAATGAAACGTACTGCTCATCCGTACTTTGTGTAAGTGTATATTTCCTATAACAACTACATTTACAGTTACTCAGCTTACATGGATGATGTTGATAAGATATCATCCGCCCAACGCTCATGTTCAGATATATCAACTGCAAAACCAGCACACATTAATAAATCCCTCCAATCTATCTTCGCAAGCTCAATCGCCTGTAGAAAATCATGCTCATTGCCACCCGCAATTTTGAGCACCGCAAATCGAAGTCTTTCAATAGTTTCCGCCGAACTATTTTCACAGAAAGGAAGATTATCACCACATTCATGTTGAAGTATATGAGAGATTTGTTTAACGATTGTGCCTGTAAACAATCTATCAATAAGTTGTTCTGTTTTGTGGGTTAATGGAATCATGACAGGATTAATTTTCAAGCTAATGTTCTACAAAGTATCGCTTCTCCAATATTTCATCAACCAAAACCGAACCGATAAATACCCGATACCACAAACAAATAAAGCTCCGAATATTCCATTTTTCCAAGGAGATTTACTTGTGCTATAGGTCTTGGTTTTCGAGTCGTAGTAGCCGAACCAGTCGTGTTTTGCATATACTACTAACGTGTAGTTTCGAGGATATCCCGAAGTAACCTCTTCTTTCGTACCACCCGTGATAGTCGGCTGCTCCTGATAGTTGTAAGAATATTGAATATATGATGTTTGCATCGTATCATCCACATTGTCAATATTCGCTTTTTCCGGATAGGTCTCAATTTCCCACGTATAGAACTCCCGCGTCGAGGGTAATCGATTGTTGAGTTTCTGATAGATTGTAATAAAAGAAATAGCCGGTACAAGCTCCGTGGCTACATACGCATTGTCGCTCTCAATCTCTTGTGGAATAGATACAACTATCATGGTCACACCATACAGCAGTAAAGCTATCCAAACTACGGTGAGCGACTTCAAGAATATGTTCATCGAATAGTTCGTGAATGAATGGAAGGGAATGTTGATTTCATCCCCCATTTCCTCCAGCTGAAGCTGGAGTCTAGTCAAGATTCTTCCCGAGCCCCTCGCTTCTTCGCGAGCGGCTCGGTGATCATAAGCGATTCAGTGCGATCACCGTCCCACCACCACCGACCTCCGCACCATGTCCCCATTCGGCAAGATAATCCGCATGGAATACATACCACTTGCAAGGGCAGATACATCAAGCGCGCCGGTCGTGCTCTCGGCTGTCACAGCAATGCCAAGCATCGAATAGAGTGCGAGGCGAGTACCGGAATACTCGTCGGGGATTTGCGCGTAAATCATATTCTGTGCGGGATTTGGATAGATGATAATACCCTTGCTCTCTGCCTGCTCTTCTACACTGCTTACACTCGGGATATTGATATTGTCGATGTACCAGCCGTCTTGATGGCGG
>JBPOHH010000195.1:0-3100 GCA_052035765.1 Bacteroidota bacterium | reverse complement strand
CTTGACCTTATCTCAAAGCTCACTCTTTCTATTAAATCAGATATTACCGACAAAAAAAATACGTTTCGCCAGTCTTTTGGAGCGTGGGAATCAGATCAAACAGCCGACGAAATTATCAGAGATATTCGGAAGAGTAGAGTGTGGAGGAGTCGGCAAAATTGCGTTTCACTGTAACCTGATATTTCCTCCCGATATTCCCACACTCTACCAGCCCATCCTCGCCTACGCAACGCCTACCGGTATATAAAATACAATGCAGGATTCTGCCATGGTTGAAATTCATAAAACATTCCTGACTATTCCGATATATCCATGAAAACATCTACATTCCGCCTCGTGGCTTTTCTTCCTCTCTTCCTAGTTGTGATGGTGCTTGGGTTTACTGCATGGATTGCATCTATCGCCGCCACAGAAACAGAATTTGATGCTGTGCTGATATATGTCGGATTATGCGGCTTCATGCTCGCTGTTCTCGCGTGGATTCTGCTTGCCGAAGTGCGCAGTAAAGCCATAACTGTAGCGCTCGAAGCAAATTCTCTAACCGTTCGCGGGTATTACGGGTTAGGCAGTAAACGCAGCATTCTCTATGCAGACTGCTCCGGATTTACCACCTCCGACCTGCCAACCGAAAGCGGGCAGACCTACGAGTATTTATATGTCATGCAAAACGGCAAAAAAGTCGTGAAAGTATCAGAATTTTATCACAAAAATTACGATGAACTGAAACGTGAAATTGCCAAAAAAATGAAGTATTTAGGAGATAAACCATTTTCCATGTCGGAAGAATTGATGGATACAATTCGCCCCTAAAAATCATAAAAAATCATAAACAATCAGCGCCAATCAGCGTGCCATCGACGCCAGTTTCTTAAAAAACAATCAACTTACATTTCTACATTAATTCCTTACAAATCATGAAGCTACGTTTACTACTTCTATCCTTCCTCCTAATCTGTGGATGCTCTATGCGCCAAGACCCGAATGCCGAAATAACCCAACTCTTCGCCAATTACAAAGAATATGTCATGCGCACGTTCCCCGAGAGTGCGACGTATGAAGGCGACCACCGCTTCGATGACCGCCTGACGGATTTATCGGAGAATGCCGAGAAGGCGCATTATGATTCATTGCGTTCATATTCCAAACAGTTAGCCGCGATTGATACGAGCAAACTTACGGCGGAGAATAGGGTGAATTATACGCTTGTCAGTGAAATGTTCGCTGAGGATTTTGAAGCGGAGAAATTCCACAACTACCTCATGCCGCTCACGCAACAGGACGGCATTCACATCGGATTTCCGCAGATTATTGAGTCGCAAGTACTCAAAACGCCGAGTGATTATGAGAAATATTTCAAGCGGCTGCGTGGCTTCGGCAAGCAGGTGACGGATATTATTGCGAACATGAAAAAGGGAATGAACGAAAAACTTGTGCCGCCGAAATTTGCTATGGAACAAGTACTTACGCAGATTACAGCGATTAAAGACATGCCGGTCGATTCGAGTCCGTTTATGATGCCTGCACTTTCGATTGACAAATCCTGGTCACAGAGTGATAAAGACCGTATTACCAAAGAATTAGCCGCAATTATCGGTTCGGATATCAAAAGCAATTACCAAACACTCTACGACTTTATCAAGAATGAGTATCTGCCGAATTGCCGCGCAATTGACGGCGTTTCAGCATTGCCGAATGGTGAGGAACGCTACAGATTCGCGATTCGACACGAGACCACGACAACGATGACAGCGGATGAAATTTTCAATCTCGGCATGAAGGAAGTAACTCGAATTCAAGCGCTTATGGAGGAATTAAAGAATCAGATTGGTTTCAAGGGAACGCTTGCAGAATTCAACAAATACCTCCTCACCGATACTGCATTTTACTACACCGACAAGCAAAAAATGCTTGATGATTTTGCCGCAATTCTCAAAACGATGGACGCGAAACTACCGTCGCTTTTTGGTCGCCTGCCGAAAGCGCCGTACGCGCTCAAGGAAATGGAAATGTACCGCGCGAAGTCGGCTCCGCAGGCGTATTACTATTCTGCGCCGGAGGATCGTTCGCGTCCCGGGTATTTTTATGTCAATACCTACGACCTGCCGTCACGTCCGAAATTCACGATGACCGCGCTCGCGCTGCATGAAGCAATTCCCGGACATCATCTGCAAATAGCGATAGCGCAAGAACTTCCCGCGCTGCCCTGGGTGCGCCGTCAGATGGGATTCACAGCATTCGTCGAGGGTTGGGCGCTCTATGCAGAGAGTTTGGGGTATGAGACCGGCATGTATCAAGACCCGTATCAGCGGTATGGCGCGCTCACCTTCGAGATGTGGCGTGCGTGCCGTTTGGTGGTCGATGCGGGGCTGCATTCGAAGAATTGGACACGGGAGCAGGCGGTGCAATTTATGATGACACATGCCTCCAATTCCGAACTCGACACACGCAGCGAAGTTGACCGGTATATTGTATGGCCGGGGCAGGCATTAGCATATAAAATCGGTGAGTTACGTATCAAAGCACTCAGAAGCAAAGCCGAGAAAACCCTTGGCACGAAATTCTCAATTTCAAAATTCCACGACGCAATTTTAGAAAATGGAGCTATCCCGCTTGCGATGTTGGAGAAGAATATTGAGGAGTGGATGAAGTCGGTGAAGTGAGAGGAGAAGTGGATGCTTTGGCATTTTTGGGGGAATTGAATGCAGTCGTAGGGGCGAATCGCATTCGCCCAGGTCGTGCAGGGTAGGGCGAGTGTAATTCACTCGTACATTGGTAAAAAGCCCAATTCTTAATTAATGAGATAGAGAGAAAAAATGGACAATGCAGTCAATTTTTTTACACCCGAAAAGGTATAAATTTACCATATTTCTCTATATTTGCACCCGAAAGGGTACACAATGAATGATACAACAACACATATAGCGACATTTTTGAAAGAGAAGCGTAGGCAGTTGGGCATGACGCAACCTGAGCTTGCGGAGAAAGCGGGCGTTGGTCTGCGGTTTATCCGTGAAGCCGAGCAGGGGAAGGCGACTCTTCGATTGGACAAGGTGAATCAAGTTCTCCGGCTCTTCGGTTGTGAGGTCGGAGTAGTCGCAAG
>JBPOHH010000818.1:0-3823 GCA_052035765.1 Bacteroidota bacterium | reverse complement strand
GATTTACGTATGCGGGCGGCAAGCCGTCGTTCAGTGTAGCCGCATGGCTGCCGGCTAAGTCCAATAGTATCGAACACATCAGCGCGACCGCGTCAGCATCCTCACTCAGCATTCAACCTAATCCTACATCATCCTCGGCAACGATTACCTTCACAATTCCCCAAGCAGAACATGTAAGTATCACCCTCCGCGACGCACTCGGCAGGGAAGTGCAGCGTGTGTCCGAAGGCATATTACAGGCAGGAGAATATCAAACGCACATCGACTGCAGCGCGCTCGCCGTGGGTGCGTATTATTGTGTAATGTCAGGAGTGAACGGCGTGCAGAGTCAAGTATTGGTGATAACCCGATAACTACCGTATTTGTATGTAATTACAATGGATTAACTATGAAAATTCTACTCTTTTCTCTGATGATTCTCTCCTGTTCTTCTGTTTTTGCGCAGCATCCTGATGACTATCGGTGGGATGACAGGTTTTCGTTGGCTGGTATTTTTTCACCCGGTCTAGGTGGATCAAATTCCGATGTATTCTCTATCACTTCTACTCCCGATTATGTAGTTGTTGGAGGGAATTTTACTGTTCCAGGGATCCATATCGCATTGTGGAATCTAAACACAAACTCCTGGGAAAAAGCAGGAAAAGGTGTATGGAAAGCATCTACTCAATTCTATTATCCCTTTGTTCGAGGGGTATTTGCCGATGGAGATAGTGTATTTGTGTGGGGTAATTTTTCTTCCGTTGATGATACTATTCCCGCTTCAAATTTCGCAATACTCAATCCTAGAACCAAAGTGTGGACCGCTGATACCATGCTCAAAGGTGAAATAGGATCTATTACGCGATTTGGGAATGATATTATCATTAATGGTAGTTTCTCGATTACGGGAACAAAAATTCAAAATATCGCACGCTGGAATGCAGGCAAGTGGAGTGAATTCAGCACTGACACAACAGTTATTACCGGAAGTATGGTAGAATTTAAGGGAACTCTATATAGTACGGTGCGATATGTACATCAGAATAATTTTGTGACTCTTGCCAAGTGGAACGGCGCATCGTGGATACCGATATTCGATAGTATTACCCCAAATATCCAAGCTTTCACGATTCCTATTAAAGGGCTCAATGCCTCAGCTGATTATTTATATATTTATGGTGCTGTTGACTCGATAAGACCTGTCGGCGGTGGATTTATAAAAGTAAACAATCTAGCACGGTTTGATGGTACATCGTGGACTCCAATGCTCGATGTTTCACTTCAAAATCATATCCAATCTATTGCATTGCATGGAGATGATGTATTTATCGCCGGTGATTTTTCTTCGGTGAATGGTATAGTTGCAGAGGGGATCGCGCGATGGAATAATTCGTCCAAACAGTGGTCAAGCCTGGGAAGCGGTATTCCTTATGATAAGTATGGCTGGAGTTTGAATGCATTGACTGTCACCAACAATACCGTATTCATTGGCGGTACTTTCCCGGTAGCCGGCGGACAATTAGTTAATAATATTGCACGCTATGATCTCGGCTCCTTTCGGTGGAATGCTCTTGGTGACAGGAAAACTATGGCGCCTATAGTGACCGATGGGATGTTGTCTGTATTTGCTGATAATAACAAACTCCTGACAATCGGCGGATTCGTGTACGCAAGCGACAAAATACTAAATAATATTGGGTATTGGAATGGCAGCAATTGGGAGAATATCGGTACGGGTATCGTCGGTGGGGCGACGTTCAGGAATGATATAATGCATTTAATGACCGGACCTACCGGTCTGACACAATATGCAAAAATGGGACAGACGATGTATCTTGGAGGAAGCTTCGAACAGTTAGGCGCATATCGATGTGACAATATCACGAGCTACCGAGAAGGTACGACCGAATGCGTAGGAGGCGGAATATATGAAAGCCATGTAGGGTCCGGCGGTCAATTTGTATCTCCTGCATATCTTACCGGAATGCAAGTAATTGGAAGTAATTTGTTTGTCGCGGGAGATTTCAAAAAAGCCGGTCAGGTACCGGTCGAATCTATCGCTCAATGGGACGGAAAACAGTGGTCTGATCTTGGTGGAGGAATTCCAAATACACGGGGCAGTTTTCTCCTCGCTCAAGATTCATCGGGCAAACTGCTTGTCGGAGGTAAATTCAGCTCAATCAGTGGCATTCCATGTAATGGACTTGCTGCGTGGAATGGGAAAGAATGGAGTGAAGTGAGCATCAACCCAAAAGATTCGGTCGCAAGTACAAGTGCAGTGTGCGTATCGCCCAATGGTGACCTCTACGTAGCAGGAAATTTGTCGGTAAATGGTGAACCGACCAAAACTGTAATTATACGAAAACGTGGAGATGTCATCGAAAAAATCGGCGAAATTCAGGCAATTCCCAAGTCAATTCCAATGGTAAATGTCATGGCTTGCAACGGTGATTTGATGTATGTGGCAGGGAATTTTAATCATATCGGCACTATCAAAGCAAATAAAGTAGCAGTGTGGAATATGAAGACCGAGAAATGGTCTGCTTTGGGAAGTGGTTTCGTAGGAACACCTTACAACGTCTCTTTGTCCAATACATCCGATAAATTTACTTCCATTGCATTTATTGGTGATACCGTTTATTTTGGTGGATCATTTTCATTTGTCGGTGGTAAATCATCATTTAATATCGCAGCATGGTTACCTGCAAAGCCAAATAATGTTGAATATGTTGGCGACGCACAATTCACACAACCCACTCTCACCTGTGCGCCGAATCCTTCAGCATCGTATGTGAATTTTCAAGTTCAATTACTTCGCAATGAACACTTTACAATCACTATAGCAGATGCGCTTGGTCGAGTAGTGCAAACTGTTGCAGACGAATACAAAACTGCCGGAGAGTATTCGATCAAGGCTACCACGCATGAGTTGTCCACAGGTGTTTATTTTGCTCGTTTGGTCACAGAATCCACGGTAGTCACTATTGCTATTCACATAATTCACTAATCTATTCAATACATTCCTCTATGAAATCTTGTTTATACTTCCTCCTAAGCTTCGCTCTTGTGTATAATGTAACTGCCCAAAAACTCACCGTTTTTGGCGCAAAATCTACGAATTTCCCTGCCGTTCAAGCAGCTGTCTATGCCGCCGATGCACAAGGTAACCGGTTGAATAATCTGACACCTGCCAATGTTACGGTCACCGAAAACGGTGCGCCGCGCCGCGTCTTGAGCATCACTTGCCCGCCCGATGGCACTCCCGCGCGTATTTCGGCAGTCTTGGTTGTCGATGTTTCGGGATCCATGAACGGACAAAACATGGTCATCGCAAAAGCCGCCGCCCGCTCGTGGATCAAGGATTTTCCGAATGACGGCTCGGAATGCGCGGTGACGAGTTTTGATAATAATAGCTATATTAATCAAGATTTTACAACCGACCGAACAAAACTCAACGATGCAGTGACTGCACTGACACCCAATGGCGGAACGAATTACAATGCAGGATTTATCAACGGCGCCGGAGCGGCGTTTGAAGTGCTTCAGAGGGCAAAACACAAGCGTGTTGTTGTGTTTCTCACCGATGGTCAGGGTACGATTACCGAACAAGATGTGCTCGACAAAGCGAATGCAGTCAACGCAGTAGTGTATTGTGTGGGAGTGAATCTGAAGCTCCCCGATGCACTCAAAAATATCGCTGAGCAAACCCGCGGAGGTTGGTTCGAAAATGTGAATTCTGAAGCAAGTATTGAAGAAGTGTATTCTCGAATACTCGGGCTTGCAGTCTCCGGTCCACCCTGTGAAATTACCTGGGAGACAAATGTAAGCTGCCTGGCGACGCGTA
>JBPOHH010000136.1:0-2929 GCA_052035765.1 Bacteroidota bacterium | reverse complement strand
GCCGGCTATCGGAAAGCTGAGTGTGGTGGTCGATCAGCTTGCGCAAAGTCAGGAACTCTCCCGTTCACTCTCCGAGTACGTGATTGAAGGTTCGTCGGTAGGAGTATTTGTCCTCGATGCCGACTTCAAGGTAGTGATGGTGAACCGCGCACTGGAGAAGTATTTTGGAATTAACCGGCAGGATCTTATCGGCAAGGACAAGCGCGCTCTCATTCGGGAGAATATCAGCAAGATTTTTGATACGCCCGATGCATTTATGAAGAGAGTATTTGCGACGTATGATGATAATACCTACATCGAGAATTTTGACTGTCATATACTTCCGTCGGCGTCGCGGGAAGAGCGCTGGCTTGAGCATTGGAGTCAGCCGATTACGTCGGGTATTTTCAAGGGCGGGCGGGTCGAACATTACACCGATATAACGGGCAGGATACTTGGCGCAACCGCACTGGCGCAGGGGCAAAGCAGATTGCAGGCGCTCGTCAATTCCATCAATGAAATTATCTTTGAATTCAGTGCTCGCGGGGAATATCTCGACGTTTGGACGCATAATCACAAGTTACTTTTTCGCCCAAAAGAAGAGTTGATTGGTAAGACGATAGAGGATATTCTTGGAAAAGAATTTGGTGTTATATTTCAGAAATTAATTGATACCACCATTGAGAAAAAAGAAACCCAAAGTTTGGAGTATTCACTTGATTTAGAAGGAGGTACGCATTGGTTTTTGGCGAGAGTCAGCCCGATTGTCGGCAATCCGATCGATATGCCGAGAGTATGTATGCTCGTGCTCGATATCACTGAACGCAAGAAATTGGAAGAGACCATTGCCGCCTCGCTGCGTGACAAAGAAGTACTGCTGAAGGAAATACACCATCGCGTGAAAAACAACTTGCAGGTAATATCGAGTTTGCTAAGTTTGCAGTCGCGCTCCGTTCTCGACCCGCATACGCTGAATGTACTCAGCGAAAATGCAGGGCGAGTGCGGGCAATGGCGCTGATACATGAAGAACTCTACAATGCCGAGAATCTGGTTAATATCAATTTCAGCATGTATATCCGAAATTTGACGACTCATTTGTCCCGCGCGTATGGTATCGACTCAGGCAGGATTAAAATTCACATTGACGCAGATGACAATACACTCGCTATCGACGACATGGCGACATGCGGATTGATTGTCAATGAACTCGTGTCGAATTGTTTTAAACATGCCTTCCCGAAGAATAGAAAAGGCAGAATTTCCATTGCACTCAAAAAAGTGGGGGAACGCGCGTATGTACTCACGGTGCAAGATGATGGCGTTGGATTCTCCGGCAATCTCGACCTTGACTCCGTGCAGTCACTCGGGCTAAAACTTGTCAAGTATCTCGCCCGCAAGCTTGACGGAGAACTACAGATTAATAATCATACAGGCATGACCACAACGATCACATTCTCTCAACTAACGGACGACGATGACGAAGAGGAGTAAGTAATGCAAACACAATCAATGATTACGTCAATACAGCCAACTTTTCGGATCTTCATTGTCGAAGATGAACCCATAACTGCCGAAGATCTCGAATACCTGCTTCGTAGCTGCGGGTATGACGTTGTCGGTAATGAAGATACCGGCAAAAAGGCATATCAGAAAATCGTCGAAACCAATCCCGACCTCGTTCTGCTCGATATCAAGCTCAAAGGGAAAACCGACGGGATAGAAGTAGGCGCATGGCTTCATGAACGCCTGCATATTCCGGTGGTGTATCTGACGGCGTATGCTGATAATGAAACCCTTGAACGGGCGAAGCTGACCGAACCCTACGGTTATATCCTCAAGCCATTTGAAAAAAATCAGGTCAAAGCCACCGTCGAAACAGCGCTCCATAAATATAGTATGGAGAAAGCAGCCAAGGAGCGCACCGAGCAAGACCTCGAACGATTTGAACAATTGCAGCGGTTGGTAGAGCAATTCATGGAAAAGGCGCAGTGATAGCCCCGGGTCTCTTACAAATTTGTTGAACATAGAATATTGACCATACGGGCGAATTGCATTCGCCCCGGTCGTGCTAGGGGTTGGGCGAATGCAATTCGCCCCTACGGCGGATGAGAAGACCATCCACAAAAATTGTCACCATTCCCTCCTCAATATCCATCCGTATGTAATCCCGATAAATACGTGACAAGATTGACCTTGGTCGGGAGTCCGAGCTTCTTGCGGATTTTGTAGCGGTGCGTTTCCACGTCGCGGATGGTGACCCGCATCAGTTGCATAATTTCCTTTGTCGAGAGTCCGATTTTCATAAGACAGGATACTTTTACTTCCGTGGGCGTGAGTGTGGGGCATTGCCGGAAAAGTTCGTGGATAAACTTCGGATGCACTTTCGTGAATTGCTTTTGAAAAGAATTCCAGTCAAATTCATGATTGGTATCGACCGTAAGCACACGTTTGAGCGATTCCATTTGAATATTCTTATCGTCCGCCGGCGCTTGAAGGATGAGCGATGCCTGCGCCACAAAATCATCTAAGAGCTTCTGTTTGCGCAGTAAATTCAACGATAATTCCACCAATTCACTATTCATCCGGTGAATATCCATCTCCAGTTTCTGATTGGTCGAATGAAGAAAAACGACCATTCCCCGAACGCTTTGCAGCACATGTGTCATCGCTGAATATGCGTTCTGCTGCACCCCGACAAGTTCTGCCGCTTTTTCCACATTACCCGAATGAAGCACGTGTTCAAACGCAGAAAATACGTCATTTGCCCGCTGCACTGCTGCCATCGCATCATCAAGCTGTGCGATGATATCGTGCTGTGGCTTTTCCCTCGGCAAAAGGGTATGTGTCGCCATTATGTACTCCTCAAAACGTCCGGTTGCATTGATTTTTTGATGTAATTTATACGAAAATTCCCAAGAATCCATGGAAAATTTACCGTCGAGCAGTTTC
>JBPOHH010000725.1:0-3660 GCA_052035765.1 Bacteroidota bacterium | reverse complement strand
GCCGGCACGGGACGCCTGTCGTCGGTCGAGCCGAACTTACAGAATATACCGATACGCACCGAAATTGGGCGTTCCATCCGTAAGGCCTTTATTCCTAAGCCGGGAGCTGTCCTTTTGTCTGCCGATTATTCGCAAATTGAGCTCCGGGTTATAGCGCATGTTTGCGGTGATGAGACCTTGATTCATGCTTTTCAGCATGGGCTCGACATCCACTCGGCGACGGCGGCGGCGCTCTTTGGAATTGATATTGCGAATGTGACAAGCGCGGAACGTCGCATTGCGAAGACGGTGAATTTCGGGATAATGTATGGTCAGGGGAGTTTTGGGCTGGCGCAGCAACTCAGTATTTCGCGGGCAGAGTCCAAGAAAATCATTGATCAGTATTTTGAGAAATACCCGCGGATTAAAAATTACATCGAGGATACCAAAGAATCAGCCCGGCAGAATGGGTATGTTTCGACGCTGCTCGGTCGCCGGCGGTACTTCTCCACTATCACGAGTAATAATGCCACGATTCGTCAGGCGGCAGAGCGTGCGGCGATCAATATGCCGATCCAAGGCACGGCAGCCGACATGATGAAGCTCGCCATGATCGACGTTCATAAGCAAATGAAAGCGCAGAAGTTACAGTCCAAAATGCTCCTCCAGATCCATGACGAATTGGTCTTTGAAGCAGTCGATGGCGAGGTCGAGCAGCTTGCGGCTCTCGTCAAAAAATCCATGGAGTCTGCCTTCCCGCTCGGGAAAGTTCCGGTGCTTGTGGAGGTAGGGACTGGGATGAATTGGGATGAGGCGCATTGAGGAGTAAAAGAAACTGCAATCGGATAATCTTTTACTGAAGAAGGAAAATATCATGCACTTCCACTCCATACTCATGGTGTATCTTCAAAAAATAAAGGCCGGATGGGAGTGAATTCTGCATTTCTACGTGCATGGTATTCTCACCATTCCGGACTGCTGCTTGCTGCGATTGCAGTTGCTGCCCGAGAGCTGTAAACAGTTCAAGCGTTAGTATTTGTGGGCTGTTACTGTAATATCTCACCTGAAAAATTTTTCCATTTATTGGGTTGGGAATCACAAGGGTCGATTGCCCTGTTCGTACCTCGTGATCATGGACACCAGTTACGCTGTCAATATTGATAAAATCCTTTTTAGTAATTGTTGATGTTTGGCTATTCTTGGTAATCGTCAGCGTAACCGAATACTTCCCTGCCACCGTGTAGGTATGCAACGGATTCGATTCTTCCGAGGGATTACTACCGTCGCCAAAGTCCCACTTCCATTGTGTGGGCGTACCGGAAGACATATCTACAAATTGAATCCGGAGAGGAACCCGGCCGAATTGCGTGGTTGCGGTGAATTCTGCCGTGAGAACCGAGCTCTCTGTTACGGTGATATAGTTTACACGCCTTATGCTGTCCGATTGCAGACCATCTGCCACAACAAGAGATACAGTATAATTTCCCGGTTTTGTATAACTATGCACCGGATTTTGCTCGCTGCTGTGCTGAGAATCTCCAAAATCCCATGACCAGGAGGTTGGATTCCCGCGGGAACTATCGATAAACTGCACCGTTAACGGAGCAACGCCACTCTGGGCTTTCGTTGTGAATGCCGCCTGTAGCTTTTCTCCGGCAAGAGTCACCGTTACTGCTTCTGACATTGCCGACATACATCCCTTCAGCTTTACGGCTACGGTATAACTGCCACTCTGCGTCGGTGTGTAGGATTGAGCATTGACATTCGGTATTTCTATTAAATTACGATACCATATATTCCCTGTCTCTGCGCTGGATTTGAGTATGGTGTCCGTTTTTGTAATGCTTGGTTTCGGCGGCAGAGGATTCATAATGACAGATTTACTCCCTATCATCGTGGCAGTGCAACCGGTGGTTAGGTTCGTAGCTTCGACGCTATAGGTTCCCTGTTTGGTCTGAAAGCCAAATTCCACCGGAGCGCCTGTCCCAGTTTTCGGCGTTCCTGTCGGCGCACCATTGAGTTTTAATTGATACGATGTATTCGGTTCGGACGAATATAACGCCATCTGCACACCCGGATCACCTTCACAGTACACCCCGCCACCGAGCATGGTGAATTTTGCCGGTATAGGATTAATCGAAACACGCAGTCCGCCGAACATCGTCGCCGTGCATCCGGTGATGATATTCCGAGCGATAATGGTGTAAAATCCTACATCACTTTGTGGTCCAAACGTGATAGGATTGCCGGTACCATTGACAAATTTTCCGGTTGCTATAGAATTCAAAATAAGCTCGTACTGCACACCTTGTTGTGAATTTCCAAGACCAATAACTGCACCTGCCTGATCCTGGCAATACGCGCCGCCACCGGTGATTGTATAGACAGCAGGCAAGGGATTGACCGTGAGCACGATGCTGTCATTCATGAGTTGTGAACATCCACTAACTGAATTTGTACCAATGACTTTATAGACTCCTTCTGCTTTCTGAAGACCAAAATTTTGAGGTAAATTATTACCGTTAATCGGCGTTCCCACAGGTATGCCATTCCGCAGAAGTCGATAGGTAATACCGGGTTCCGTAGAATTCAAGCCCAGCGCAGTCCCTGAATCACCGACACAGGTATATCCATTTCCCACCATTGAATACATAATCGGCAGCGGGTGCAGCGTGAGATTTGCGCCATTGTCGCTTCCGTCAATGCTCGGGCCGGAACTCACGACTCGGATTCTGTATTTTGTGCCTTCGTTCATAACGACCGGAATGGTCGCAAGTATCGAACCCGATGACGTGCCACTGACTGTACCAATAGCGATGGGTGCGCTGAAATTCCCGTCCGGATCGGAAATCTGCGCGGTAAATATATTTGTTGCATTAAAAGAACCGGAGGCACTGAAGTTCACGGTTAACTGACTACCAATACAAATACTTGCAGGTGTGATAGATGCAGTGGTAATGGTATTTTGAGGAGTAAGAGTTTGCGTAAGAATGCCCCTCTCATCAAGAGGCACAGGTAGAAGTTCACGTGCTATAGTCGAATGATATATCGGTGTCTCCACAGCGCTCGCGCTCATGACAGCACCGGCAATAAGAACCACAATCAAACCAACTGCACAGACGGAGGAAAAAAGTCGCATATACTATCCTTTCACAACGACAAAAGACTGGAAAATCATGTAACATAAATGCATCTTTTCAACAAAAATCGAATGTATGTAAGAGTAACCATTGCAATTATTTACATCTGAAATACTATGGTTCGATTTCGGTCCGCAAATTTACGTTTTTTTATGAATTACAGCCAAGAAAATATTTCCCGTGCATTTGTCACAATCTTCGAAAATTGTATTTTGCGAGTAATTACACATAATTTTATAATACATTTCCCGGCTTTGTCGTATGCTCCCTACTACCTTCACTACCCTACGCCTTACCCTCACCCCGCTCTCAAGCGAAGACCATGAATTCGTCTATGCGCTTGTTAATTCACCCGGTTGGCTGGAATTTATCAGTGATGGCGTTCGTAAATCAGCCGAGGATATTGCTCCGTATATTGAGAAAATCATGTCTAATCCTGAGTGCAACTATTGGGTAATTCGCTTGCAGAATACGAGCGCACCGATTGGTATTATCACGTTCATGAAGCGTGCCTATCTCGAGTATTTCGACCTTGGATTCG
>JBPOHH010000126.1:0-1970 GCA_052035765.1 Bacteroidota bacterium | reverse complement strand
TCGCCGCATCAGCGTAATCAGTCTGGAAATCGAGAATATTACGGATATCGGCGCCACGCCATTTGTAAATACTTTGCGCGTCATCGCCGACGACGCAGAGATTGTGGTGCGAGCTTGCAAGTAATTTTACAGCAACGTATTGCGCGCGGTTCGTGTCCTGATATTCATCGACATGGATATACTTAAACCTCTCCTGATATTTTTTAAGTATATCAGGGAAATTGTTGAGCAGAACGATGATATTGAGCAATAAATCATCAAAATCCATCGCATTATTGGCGCGCAGGCGTTTTTCGTATTCCTGATAGATTTGTCCGGTTTGCTTTTCGAGGATGTTGCCGGCTTCTGCGGCATAGCGTTGCCAACCGATCATTTGATTTTTCGCACCCGATATCCGCGAACGAACTCCTTGCGGTGGAACTTGTTGCTGTGAAATGCCAAGTGTATTCATCACCGAACGCACGACGCTCAGCGAGTCATCGGAGTCGTAGATCGTGAAGGAATTGGTATAGCCGAGATGTTCGGCTTCCATACGGAGGATGCGTGCAAAGATCGAGTGAAAGGTGCCTGCCCATACTTTAGCGGCGGTATTGCCGCCGACCATAGCGCTGATACGTTCTTTCATTTCATGGGCAGCTTTATTGGTAAAGGTGAGGGCAAGAATATTCTGCGGGGCAACGCCTTTTTCGAGTAAGTATGCGATACGGAAGGTGACGACGCGAGTTTTGCCACTACCGGCGCCGGCGATAATGAGCAGCGGTCCTTCGGTGGTGGAGGCGGCTTTTTTCTGTTCGGGGTTTAAATTTTGCAGAAAATCGGGGAGTTCGGTCGGTTGCTGCTTCACAAGTTGATATTTCATAGACAAGAGAGAGTAAGAAGTTAGGGTTTTGTACGTGAGTATTTGAGGTGCAATTTACCGAAATATCCTGAGAGTATCGCATCTGCTCTTCAGAGAGTATCGCTTCGTAGCGATGCCCTCGTTTTTTGGGTGAGCATGACAAAACCGAACCCAAAACCGAGGGCATCGTGCGGACACGATACTCTCGGGAGATACACCCATTCGTGGAAACCGAGGGCATCGTGCGGATACGATACTCTCGGAAGAAAATGGAACAAATCCACCATCCCATCAGTCCAAGAATCAGGCAGATACTATTATCACAATTTTCGTACAACTACTCATCGAGGAAAACCTTATGAAAACATTATTTGTTACCATTTTATTAGGATGCATGACGGGGCTGGGACTTTTGGGGCAAACGCCGAAGTTTGAGTGGGTTGTTTCTATAGAATCCCAGCTAATCAGTTTATCTGACTACAGTCCATTTGCAATGACTGTTGATGATGCCGGGTACGTATACGTTACCGGTGGAGTAAGTTCAAGGGGCAAATTTGATTTTGACCCCGGACCGGATTCTACTTTTTTGGACAGGCAAAAAGGAATCAGATTTATCGCAAAGTATGCTCCAAATGGTGGGTTTGTTTGGGCGAGAAACATGGGGGGATATATCACTTCTGCTATGTCAAATTGTATCAAAGTTGATGCATCCGGTAATGTTTACACTATTGGTGACTTTACCTTCACTGTAGATTTTGATCCAGGACCATCTCAATATTTACTAAAAGCAAATAGTAGTGACAATGGTCTTTCGTATTCGGATATTTTTATGACTAAGTTAGATTCATCAGGAAATCTTGTATGGGCAAAGCAATTTGGAGGAAAAGGAGAAGATCATGCCCGTTCGTTAGAAATAGATGATTTTGGGAATGTTATTTTAGCAGGAACAGTAGGCATTAGCATTGATTCAATCGATATTGACCCTGGTATCGGGGAGCAAAAGTTATCGTACACTGATGGAAGACTCTTCATCGTAAAGGTTGATTCTTCTTGTATGTTATTGTGGGGCGAGCAACTATTTGCGAAGGTAGATTCAGATATTTTTTCAATGACCTTAGACAATCAGGGTAAT
>JBPOHH010000833.1:0-1509 GCA_052035765.1 Bacteroidota bacterium | reverse complement strand
TTGGCGAAAAGAATCAGTCGGCGTTTGGTGCGGTGCAGCAGTACTGCAATGATAAGCTACTTTATTCTAAGAAATTACCGGCAATTCTCTCTCTTATCCGTTCGCTTCGGGCTACTCACTATGACGTCATTATTGATTGTATGGACAATCCTTCGAGCACGTCGCGCACGCTGATTGCGCTCTCAGCGCCACGCTATTCAGTCGGGCTCGTTCGTGGTGAGGACACATTTTATACGTATCCTATTCCCACGCCAGATCGGCGGACGACGCATATCGTAGAGCGCACAGCGCAGCTTTTGACTGCATTTGGAATTGAGCCGGCACCGGAGGATTTATCGTTGGAATTTCCGATGACAGAGGCGCAGCAAGCGGCGGCACGTACTGCGCTTGGCAAAAAAACAGGGTTACGCTTGGGAATAAATATATCCGCAGGATGGGAGAAATATTGGGGACGCGAACGGTTAATTGAACTCGTCAATCAATTACAAGACATTGAAATAATTGGCTTTGCAACAGCAGATTTCCAGGATGAACTTCAGGAAATTACCAAGCAGGCAAGTGCCATGCGCGCTGCGCCGCTCGCCGGCTCGCTCACGGAATTCGCGGCGATGCTTCATGAATGTGACGTGCTTTTTACGCCGGATACATCGGTCGTGCATTTAGCGGCAGCATGGAAGAAGCCATGCGTCGTACTGTACGCGAATATCACGGACGATTTGATGTTGTGGACGCCGTACAAGTCGCCGCACAGGGCGCTGACGACGCGGGAGAGTGTGCTGCACGCAATTGGTAGCCGTGAAGTAGTTCAGGCGTTGCAGGAGCTGATTGAGGAGAATTTTCCGAGTGAGCAGTAGAATATGTCGATGGTTGGTAATTGTGATGTAGTGTAGATTTGGTGGTAGGGGCGAATCGCATTCGCCCAAGTCGTGCAGGTTTTTGGGCGAATGCAATTCGCCCCTACGGCGGAATAATCCACCCCACAAGATTATCTGAGAACTATTACTTTTTCGCTTGAAAATAATACTGCGCGCCGAGCGGCAAGCCGGCAAGATTTTTCTCAAACTGAAGTAAAAAATTGAGGAATTTCGGAAAAAAGAGGGTAAATCGGCGTTTACGACGGGTAAATCCTGCTTCTTTGAGAATTTTTTCGGTGTAGGCAGGATAGAGAAGAACGGCATCGACATCGAACGGACACCGGTTGATGGTGCGGACGGTCAGCGGATTATGCGGGTTGTGTTCGAATAAAAACAGCGAACCATTATCTGTAATAATTTCAAGTAATTGCTTGAGTATTCCCACATTATGTTCGTGGGGAATATGATGAAAGACATTCGCAATAAAAATCACATCATACTTTTGATGTTTGGGAATTTCGCCACCTTCTTCGAATGTGTCAAATTCTACATTTGGTAGCCCTGCATTATATTTTCGCGCAAGCTTCACCGACTCAACCGACACATCAATTCCCATAATTTTTGCCTTTGGGAAATAGGACGTCAAAAACGGTTC
>JBPOHH010000292.1:0-2533 GCA_052035765.1 Bacteroidota bacterium | reverse complement strand
CGAGATGACTTCTATCAATATCCCACCGACATTCGGTCCGGCGGCTGAAAGTGTATCGTGAATGGACGCGGGGTCGAGCAGGCGTTCATCAGCATCGATGGAGAGTATCCATGGCAACCGTGCAGCCGCAAGAGCCACATTGCGCGCCTCCGAGAAGTCATTGTTCCATGGGTGATGGAGAATTCTACAACCATACCGTGAGGCGATTGCACACGTGCCATCGGTCGAACCCGTATCGACGAGGATGATTTCACCGGCAACCTGCGCGACTGATTCGAGGCATTGCGCCAGCAATTTTTCTTCGTTTTTGGCAATTATACAGACCGAGAGCAGAGAATCATCCATGAGAAACACGCATCATAAAGATAGAAGTAACAAGTTGATTTATCAAAATTAACGAACATTGAGCCAATTAAAAAATATACTGTCCGAATGATGAAATTTGACCCATAAAAAAAACCGCACAGATCGAATCTATGCGGTTTGATTTGCTCGTCGGTGTGGCGGGATTTGAACCCACGACCCCTACTACCCCAAAGTAGTGCGCTACCGGGCTGCGCTACACACCGTTTTTGCACCGCGAAAATACGGCTTACGGCGCGAACTACCAAGTTTTTGCGCTCGAAGAAGAGTATTAATACTGTTTCTTTTTAAAATTGAGCACCTTGAGTGACTCAAAGAATTTCTCGACTTTCGGGATCGCCGACTGTGGATTAACATCAAAATACCAGAAGTTTTCGGTGTCACCGCGATTCATTCCAAGTTGCATAGTTCCCTGTGACTTATGTTCGGCTATGAGCCAGTTGACGATGACTTTGTAGTTCAGGTTGTCCTTATATCCAAACTTCTGCGTACGGTCAAAAAAGAACGAGGGTTTGCCGCTGAGCACTGCAGTCAGGCGGAAACCGTACAATCCCCGATAATTTACTGTTGCCGTGTCTGTTTTTTCGGAAACCGTACATCCGAGAATAATAGGGCGGTCAGCCGGCTCAAGTTCGCTGAGAGTTTGCAATGCAAGAATTGTAGCAGCTTTGTGATGTCCGTGTGTCTCGGCAGTAGGCAGGAGGCAGAATATATAATCGTACTTTTCGCGGAGCATGAGTTCTTTGAGTTTTTCACGAACCCACCGTACATTCCACACTTGCGTGAGTACCGTATCATGATCGAGGGTATAATGGGTGTCTTTTTGGTCAAAGAAATAGTAATTCCGAATGCCGATAATCTTGCCGCCTGCCATGATTTCTTTTTTGCGGATTGAGGGGAGGAGTTCGCGTCCGACGGCTTCATCGGTGAGTTCTGCGCCATAAATATCCTCGGCGAGGGTCGAATATTTAAACCCCGCTTCGCCATTCGTGACAAGCGCGAGATCGACCTTGCCTTTGAGATCATGGGTGATTTTATACACCGACGCTGCAAATCCCGTTTCATCATCGGGATGCGCGGTGACGATCAGCACTTTAGGGGCATTCTCCGCAGCATGAGCCGAGAGGGAGACGAGAGCAAAGAGAAGGAGGAAGATTTTTTTCATAGGATGTAGGGATAGTAAATGATACAAATATGATGTATTGACTTTTGATTTTCTGATTAAAGGAATCAAGCATTGAATGATAGTCGTAGGGGCGAATCGCATTCGCCCTGGTCGTGCTGGTGTGGGCTAATTTAATTCGCCCCTACGGTCGGTTAATATATCCAACCTCAAAAATTATCAAAGAACAAAGTACTTTTAGATAATTTCCACCCTCACCCCAAAATCCTCCTCCACGCCCCTATAATATCCGCCTCTTCCTCTTCATGCGTATACCGCTCGCTCATGTATTCGGCTGCCATTTTGGCTCGCGTTTGTAGAGCGGAAGGGTCGGTGTCATATTCTTTGAGAAGCTTTTCCATAACCGTAATAAACCCAATACTGTCATGCGCTTGCACGGGAAAGCTGAGTTCGGGAAGCATGAATTCCTGAGCGCCGTAGCCGTGATATCCTGCCACAATGCAACCGCACATCATCGCCTCTGCGGGAGGTAACTGAAAGCCCTCAATCGTTCCAAAGGTCAGAAAAAACGCCGACTCACGCATAATGCGCGCGACGTCGGGTTCCATGAGTCCGTCAATCGGTGCAAGCGTCCACCCCTTGAGCGCACCCTTGAATTTCAGCCCATTAATCACACGCTGAATATCCATGAAATTCTTGCGCGGCATGAACGCAATTTGTTTCTTTTTCTTCGGTTCGTAATAATACTCATCATGGTTAATTCCCAAGTGGATACGGTGAACGGGATGCTGCGGAAAGACGCCCTGAACGAAGGCGCGGTTATGTTCGGACACGACAAACGTAGCCCGCACATCAGGACTCAAATACGGCGTTTCAAGCCGTTCAATCTCAACCTGATGATGATCAATAGTATAATGCTGGTTCTGATTGAGAATTACTTTTTTGAGCCGACTGACATCGAGCCGCACCTTGCGGCGGATACCGAGGAAATCTTTACGTTCCATCACCACTTCCCGGGCAGCATGGGCGCCATAAATCTCAGGAAGA
>JBPOHH010000300.1:0-1505 GCA_052035765.1 Bacteroidota bacterium | reverse complement strand
AGGTCGCCTCGATTGGGTTTGTGATGCAGCGCGACCAGGCAGCAATTCTCCGCGGGCCGATGCTCGCAGGGTATTTTAATACTTTGGTCGAACAGATTAATTGGGGAGAGTTGGACTTTTTGGTATTCGATCTCCCGCCGGGCACGGGTGATGTACAATTGACACTCACGCAGCGGGTGCCGCTCACAGGCGCAGTGATTGTGACCACCCCGCAGGAAATTTCGCTTAGCGATGTGCGGCGCAGCATCTCGATGTTCAAGCGGGTAAATGTCGAAGTCCTTGGTATTATTGAAAATATGAGCTACTTCACCCCGCCGGAATTACCCGACAACAAGTACTACATCTTCGGTCAGGGCGGCGGAAAAACAGTCGCCGACGAGAATGGTGTTCCGCTGTTGGGAGAAGTCCCCATCACTCTCGGCACGCGCGCCGGCGGTGATGAAGGTCTGCCGGTAGTGCTCAATCCCGAAGAATTCGCGCAGGGTGAGATATTGAGGAATATTACCGCAGCGCTTGTGCGTCAGGTGCGTCGGGCGAATCTTCAGGCATCAGCACAGCCGCTCGTGCAGATTTCGATTTAGGAATCGACGGATATGTACGTCGATTTACGGATATTACTTTACATTACTTATAATTAACCATGGAACATACACCATCCAAAGAGTATTCGTACTCGATAGAAGAGCGTATCATTGGTGCCTTGCAGGAGGTGCGTCCGTATTTGCAGGAGGACGGCGGCGATGTGGAATTTGTGCGCTATGAAGTCGAGACACGCGTTGCCGAAATACGCATGCTCGGAGCATGCAAGACCTGCCCGATGTACATGATGACGCTCCGCGGCGGCATCGAACGTTTTTTGATCGCAGCCGTGAAAGAAATACGACGAGTAGAGCCGGTAGCATAAGAACGATGGAAAATATTTTTCCGAAAAACGGAAAAAGAGCTTGGCTACAACGGAAAAGAATTGTATTTTTGCGCTCCCTTTTGAGGAAAAGGGCGGTTAGCTCAGTTGGTTCAGAGCGCCTGCCTTACAAGCAGGATGTCGGGGGTTCAAGTCCCTCACCGCCCACGAAGCCCCGTTATCGGGGCTTTTTTTATGCCGCATAATTACTTCACCACATCCACCCGCGTCGTCAACATCTCTTTATTCGTCCTCATTCTAAGCAAATATACTCCATTCCCCAATAAACTCAGGTCGCTTGTAAGAGTATATTGTCCTGCCACTTGCGCTTGATTATTGACAATTGTCTGCACGACTTGACCGGTCATGGTGAGTAATTCAAGCGTGACTGTCAATGGTTCCCGCAAACCGTATTGAATTTGCAAATTATCCTGCGCAGGATTCGGTCGCGTCGTAAGAGATGTGCTACTTTTTGCGGGAATGAATAAGCGTACGCCGCCATCTTCGCAGACTCCATTCAAAGTAATCGTTCCATTCTGCGTGGCTACTTCCGTCACAATAGCACTATTTTTCCAGAAAAAGGTATCGATGACAATCGTGGAAT
>JBPOHH010000245.1:0-5901 GCA_052035765.1 Bacteroidota bacterium | reverse complement strand
GGTATGGTGGTCCATCCGGGGCGTGCGAGGACTTTTTCGGGCTTGAACATCTTGCCGCACCATGAGGCGAGCATGATATCCGGCGCTCGTCGTATAATTTCCGTGTGATCGGCGATTATTCTGCGTTTTGCATCGGGGAAGGCGCGGTTTTCGGCATAAATATCCTCTCCGCCGCAGAGCTCGATGATTTCACTCACCCAGCAAATTCCGGTGATAATCGGGTCGTACCACTCTTCAAAATAGACGCGTGGACGCCGTGTGAGTTTGGCTGCGCGCTTTGAAATTGTTGTGAGGGTTTGTTGTAATTGTCGAATATAATTTTCGGCTTCCCGCGTTTTACCGACCATAGCGCCGAGTCGGAGAATCATCGAGAGAATTCCGTCAATCGAGCGGTGATTAAAGCAGACGACCTCGACTCCCGCTCGGATAAGTTCGGCGCAAATTGGCGCCTGCAGGTCGGACCATGCGAACACTACATCGGGCTTTAAGTCAAGAATTTGCTGTATATTAGCATCAAGATAGGTGGAGATTTTGGGTTTGGTTTTTCGGGCGATTTTCGGCCTCACCGTAAAGCCGGAGATACCGACAATGAGGTCGTCTGCTCCGAGCGCGTAGAGCGTTTCGGTGGTTTCCTCGGTCAGGCAAATCACGCGTTTGGGAAAAGAAGCAGTCGGCATCGGGAATTGGGGAGTTTGTAAAGAAATTAAAACAGCACAATGGCGATGACTCACCACTCTATCGTTGGTAAATTTACGAAATTTCGGTAATTTGCATTCGGAAAAACATAACAATCCAGCAAATACTATAAACAAGGAGAATACATGAGAATCGAAGTGGTCATGCCGAAAATGGGTGAATCCATCCAAGAAGGCAAAATTCTAAAATGGCTCAAAAAACCGGGCGATAAAATCGAGCGAGATGAAATTCTCCTCGAAATCTCGACCGATAAAGTAGATACAGAAGTTCCCGCACCTAATGCCGGTGTCATTACCGAGCTCCTCGCACAAGAAAATGATACTGTAGAAGTAGGTAAAATTATCGCCGTTATCGAGACAGAAGTTGGCGCAGCGGTTGTTGCAGCTCCCGCTCCCGCACCCGTTGCAGCCCCGGCTCCTGCACCCGTTGTTGCTGCACCTGCACCCGCACCGGTTGTCGCCGCACCTGCACCGGTTGCAGCTCCCGCTCCTGTCGCCGCACCCGCGCCGGTATCCGGTGGAACATCGATTGATGTGGTGATGCCGAAAATGGGTGAATCCATACAAGAAGGTAAAATTTTAAAATGGCTCAAAAAGCCGGGCGATAAAATCGAGCGCGATGAAATTCTCCTCGAAATCTCGACCGATAAAGTAGATACAGAAGTGCCGTCTCCCAATGCCGGCATCGTTGCTGAATTATTTGCAGCCGAAAATGATGTCGTCGAAGTCGGTAAAATCATCGCTCGTATAGCGACCGGCGCCTCAGCTGCTGCGGCACCTGCACCTGCTCCAACGCCTGTTGCCGCTCCTGCTCCCGCACCTGTTGCTCCTCCGGCCGCTCCTGCGTATTCTAATGGTGCTGCCGCTCCTGCACCTGCACCTGCTCCGGTCATCGTTGGCGGTACGGCAGAAATTCCACGGTCAACCGGAAAGAGATTCTACTCACCGCTCGTACGCTCGATTGCGGAAGCGGAAAAAGTGATGCTCGAAGAACTCGAAGCCATCACCGGCACCGGTCTCGAAGGACGCGTTACGAAGAATGATTTACTTGGCTATATCGAACTCCGTAAATCCGGCAAAGCTCCTGTGCCTGTGGCAGCACCTGCTCCGGCGGCAGTTCCTGCACCTGCTCCTGCGCCCGTCAGTGCTCCTGCACCTGTTGCTGCATCAGCTCCTGCACCGGTTGTGGTATCCTCACCGGCTGTCTATGGTGACAATGATGAAGTCATTCCAATGGATAGAATGCGTCAGCTCATCAGCGACCACATGGTACGTTCGAAGCTCACATCGCCGCATGTCACAAGTGTCGCCGAGGCAGATGTGACCGGTATTGTGAAATTACGCGATAAAGTCAAAGCAGCGTTTGAAAAACGCGAGGGCTTCAAGCTTACCTTCACGCCATTCTTTGCCAAAGCAGCGCTCGATGGAATTAAAGCATATCCGATGGTGAATGTGAGCGTCGATGGCAAGAATATCATCCGTCACAAACGCCTTAATCTGAGCTTTGCAACGGCTCTTGATGATGGTAATCTGATCGTACCGGTGATTAAAAATGCTGATGCACTCAACGTAACCGGACTCGGCCGCGCGGTATTTGACCTCTCGACCCGCGCCCGCACGAAAAAGCTCGCTCCGGATGATGTACAAGGTGGTACCTTTACGATTACCAATGTTGGTTCATTCGGAAGTTTATTCGGTACGCCGGTGATTAACCAACCGCAAACGGCGATTATGGGTATCGGCGCGATTCAAAAGCGTCCTGTCGTCCGTGAAATTGACGGTCAGGATGTGATTGTCATCCGCCAAATGGTGTATCTCTCGCTCACGTATGATCACCGCGTAATTGACGGCGCGCTCGCCACTCAATGTTTGGCAGCAATCTGCAAGTCACTCGAGAAAATGAACGAACAAACGGTTGATTTGTAATTGAACCGTTGAATATAAACAAAGCCCTGACAGATGGAAATCTGTCAGGGCTTTTTAATTTGTAAAGTTTTGTTCTAAGTGACTGTTGCTAAAATGGTTATGTAGTATATCTCAATGGTGAATTAATTCTTTCGAAGTAAGACAATTTTTATGAAATTATCACTTTCGTAGGGAGGCATCGAAGCGAAATTCCAGTTCTGGGGATCGAGGGTATTACCGTTGTACTGTTGAAGATAATCTTTATAAGTACGATAGATAACATTGCGTATGGATTGTTCCAAATCTTTGGAGTCTATATAGATTTCGATACCATTGTTTATCTCTTTATATGATGCTGATTTGAGCTCGATTGATGCCATCGATGATGTCTTCGAATTTCCATTAAAAGCTGAGGTAATATTATGAAAAGTGGTATCAGAAATGGAACAGTTTGTTACCGTTTTTGTAGATGTATCAATCTCAATATGAAGTTTGGTTACCCGAGAACCTCGTTCATCTGTATATTTGTCAGGAGCGTACCAATCAATAGGCGCTTGTCGAGTATAATTATAAATTAACTTATTGTTTTCAACAGTATACGTAAATTTTTCTGAGCCTGATGCATCGAAATCGAGACCAAATTGAGACGAACGCTTGAGGTATTTTTTGACAATGCTGCCTGAATCAATGACGGTATATATATTATACCCGTATAACCGTACCGTTGATTGAAGAGAATTGAAATAACCCCATTCAAATCCTAATAGTTCGAGCGTGGCAAAGTTTTTAATCTCATCGTCCAGAATTTTTATACTTACGTTATAATTTCGAAGTGGTAAGCCGGAAGGAATTATAAATGTTACACATGTATCCTCAACTTTCAAAGGCAGTAAGTACATTGCATCTAAATAGACCGCTATGCGGGTTGGGCGTGTTCCAAATTTCTTGCCATAAATATGAAGTGTATCTAAATAGTATGCTGTCGATCTATCAAGTCTCGGCTGGTAGTCCGTGATTTTTACATTGATGACAGGAGGAGGAGTAGGTAATGGTTCTTCAGGTGTAGCGCAACTCCCGAGTATGAGAAGGGAAATCGATGCGATATACAATATAAGCTTTGAGGTAATCATTTAGTTATCCTAATTCTGTGAGAAATAACGGATATATTTAGGACAAATATATTAAATTATCCTATATTTGTGAGTGATTTTTGAATCAGTTAGTTTCTTCTTCACATTAATACTGCCATGAAAAATTTCCTAACATGCTTCGTATTGTTGTTGACTCTGTGTGTGAATGCATCCGCACAAGATGGAGCATTAGATACCTCTTTCACGCTTGATACGACGGCAATTCAGGGTGCTACTACTATTGTTACAATAGCAATTCAGCCACCGGACAGTAAGATTCTATGTCTCTATAAAAAACGCGAGGATGGAAGTGAGAAGACCTATATCACCAGATTCCAGAGTAATGGTACGGCTGACCCGTCATTTACAATGCACCATGTCGCTTATAAAACAAATACTATTCAATTGCAAAGTGATGGCAAAATTATAACGACAGACTCAATCGGTGCTATAGTACGACTCAATGTTGGGGGTGAACCGGATACGACGTTTAAGACCAGAACAAGCAGTAAAATCCTTGAACGGGTAAATGCAGAATTCATGAAAGTACTTAAGGACGATAGAATTATAGCTACGACCCAAAGCAAAATATACGTACTCACTTCTGATGGTGTGATTGTACAAAAAGCAAGTATTGGTATAGGGGCGGTAAACAGTATATTAGAACAAACCGACGGTAAAATACTGTTTAGCGGATTTAATGTCCAACTTCTTTACCCGGGAACTCATGGATTCGTGTTTCCTGAATTAAAACGATATACCTCTGAACTAGTGGTTGACACTACGTTTGTGTGCAATGTCAAGGAGACAAGAAATGATGTTTATGGCCCGAGACCTTACTATGGAGCTGTCAAATCACCGCATAATAAAATACTATTCTATGGTAGAGAGGGGTACTTTGGAACGAGTGGACAATTCTTCAAATGCCTCGATAATAATGGTAAAGAAGACACAATGTTTAATCGGTGGAATGGGACGGTAAAAGGCGTTGAAGATGGAAGCTTACTAGAAATACTACCACTTGCAGACGGCAAAAGCATCCTTGTCGGTAGCTTTAAGTGGTATAATGGCGTTAGTACACCGGGCATTGTTCGTGTCGATTCAATAGGAACTATCGATTATTCCTTTGACATGGGGACAGGCACAGATGGCGCAATAAACTCTATCGCTGTATTGCCGAATAATCAACTTCTCATAGCCGGAGATTTTTCGACTTATAATGGCATACCCAAACGCTTGATGGCAAAGCTTACGCTCAATCAAAATTCAATTGTAAATGCATGGCGGGCAAGCTTTACGATTAAACCCAATCCTGCTGCCGATGAATGCACATTGGACAATATCCCAAGCGGCTTTTCCGTAAAAATTGTCGATAACAGCGGCAAAGTAGCTGCGTATTACCCGCCGGCCTCACAAACGAAAGAGCTGGTCATCAATACCCGAGGGTTCGCATCCGGTGTGTATTATGTGTTTATTGAAGACACGGCAGGACATGTTTTTAATAATATTTTGACGGTAGAACACTGATGCAATGTCGCGTGGGACTCTGAGCATGATGAGGCAATAGTACCTTATAAACCACCGAACAAAAAAAAAGCCGCTTTCGAATCCGAAAGCGGCTTTTTAAGTCTATTGATATCAGTACTTACGCGCTGATTACCCATACTTTGACGGTTGCAGTCACTTCAGGATGAAGCTTTACTTTTACGTCAAATACACCGAGTGATTTGATTGGCTCATCGATGGTAATCGTGCGGCGATCGACTTGGTGCCCGAGGATAGCGAGCTCGTCAGCGATCATTTGCGCAGTGACGGTACCGAAGAGTCTGCCTTCTTCGCCGACCTTCATACCGACGCTTACTTGCGTTTCGGCAAGCTTTGCGGCGAGAAGCTCAGCAATTTCTTTCATTTTACCCATTTGGGCTAAATAGCGTTTTTTCTCGGATTCAAAACCACGGATAGCGCCGGGTGTTGCATAATAGGCATAATTGCGCGGGATGAGATAGTTGCGCGCGTATCCGTCTTTAACGGTCAGGATTTCGCCCATTTTGCCGAGATGCTCTACATCTTGTCGAAGAATAATTTTCATTGGAATCTCTAAATGTGTAATGTTCGCAAAGATTTGATAAATATGGGATTATTCTGCCTCAATTTCGTCGGCTGCATCTATT
>JBPOHH010000489.1:0-1801 GCA_052035765.1 Bacteroidota bacterium | reverse complement strand
ATGCACCCGGTGAACCGGTATCAACGGAATCTGCGATACCTTTGTTGTCAATTGCAAAATCCCATGAAGAACCGGCTGCAATATTCATGACTTCCTGTACTTTCGTTGTTTCATTGTAGAGACGTAAGCCGCTACCTCTTGTAGAGGCAGTTTCATAGAGGCGAATAGTATTACCATTAATTTCTGTAAAGCGGGTCGAAGGTGACCAGGAAATTGAAGCAGCTGTAGCACTTGTTGCTGTGCCGTTCACAGAAGATAATGCAAATGTGTATTTTGTACCATTGGTCAGGTTATCTACAAAGTAACCGATAGCAGTTTTGTCCGAAATAGTAAATGTCGTATCAAGTCCTGTACCTGTTACTTTTAACTTATAGCCTGTGAATGTACCTGCCGTAGGAGCTGTCCATTTAACGGTAATTTTTGTACTGCTGTTGGACGTAGCCATTAAGCCTGTTGGTGCATTGGGCACTGCATCCGTAGGATCTGTTGTATTTTCATTACAACCTACCATGATTAAAGCCACAAGAGTTGCTGCGGCAAGAAGAGATTTGTATTTGAACATGAATGTTCTCCACTAAAAAATTTATAAAAAAACAATTGAGATTCGTAGTTGATAGACAAATATAACCTTTATTTGTCCACAAAACCAAACAAACGTGGTTAAAAATTGACCAAATGAACACAAATTAAAAAAACTAACTGAAGAAAACTCATGAATGCAGTACCTTGGTTTGAAGCTAGTGATACTTTGCAATTCCATATGCTCAATTATGCAGAAAATGCAGGTTTAGAAATATAGGAAGCACGGCCGTCAACTGCAAAAAGTAGTTACAGAGTATATACTTATACAATGCAGAAAAACAATCGTACGACAAAATTACGATAATGTATGATTTGTTTTGTTATACAATTAAGCACAAGAATTATATATTTCCCACAAACGAGGATAGATTTTGTTACTTAACGTTCTGCTTCTAAACATGATAACTCCAAGATTATAGGAATCTTTTCTCATTACAGCCGCACACCAATCTTTTTTGCCGTAAATTTGCAACCCAAATTGTAGTATCTTCAATTTTTCAGTTCTCTATGCTAGGCTCTCCCTATCAACGCTCCGGCGATGTACCCTTTACTCTTGGCATTCTTGGCGGCGGTCAGCTCGCTAAAATGCTTGCTCAAGCCGCTTACAGGCTTGGTTTACGCGTTGCAATCATCGAGCATGGAGCCGATTCTCCGGCAGGAATCATGACCAAGCTCGAATTTTCCGGCGGATGGAATTCCGACGAAGACCTTGAAAACTTCATCGCCGCCAGTGACACGATTACTCTCGAAAATGAATTTATTGATCCAGAAATCCTCGAGCGTATCGCCGAAAAACGTCTGGTGTTTCCGTCTGCTCAAACTCTCCTGCAGATTCAAGATAAGTACATACAAAAGCAAACGTTTCGTTCAAATGGAATCCCTACGACTGAGTTTGTAGCACTCGACTCTCCCGAAGTTGCAATTGCATTTGGCGCTGAACACGGTTTCCCGTTTATTATCAAAACCCGTACACTCGGCTATGATGGCTATGGTAATGCAACTGTCAGAAACAGCAACGAGATACACAATGCTTGGAGTAGATTCAAAGACACCGAAGAGCCACGCGAATTAATGGCTGAGAAATTTGTCCATTTTACCAAAGAACTCGCCGTGATGGTAGCCCGTAATCGTAGAGGGGAAGTGGCAGTCTATCCCTGCGTCGAGACTATTCAGGAAAATCATATTTGTCGCGCCGTCATCGCTCCGGCTCAGGTCGATG
>JBPOHH010000114.1:0-5314 GCA_052035765.1 Bacteroidota bacterium | reverse complement strand
TATGGCACCGAACATCGGACAGTGGATTTCTGCAAGGCAATCAACTTTACCTGACCGGGCGATGCAAGCAGATTATTTCATGGAATTCGGAATTGATTCTCCCTTTTCTCATCGAATACACATTGCAACGTATCGATGGAATTGAGAAAGGTACCATCCTCGAAATTCACCGGCAGCTTGTAGTGATTGTGCAAAGTAAACTATCCCGAGCAGACATTGAGCACGCGCTCAATGACCTTCCTACTCATACACTTATCATCCTTCCCCGTATTCCTGTGGACAAGCGACATAATTCCAAAATTGACTATGACGTGCTCCGGGATATGGTCATCAACCGGAAACTAGTCGTTCTCTGAGTTTTATGTGGGCGCGTTCACGGGCTAAAAAAATCACCGGCGGGAAGTATATACGATAATTTATCTGCGAAAATCATAAGAAATCATAAAAAATCAGCGTGCCATTCCTCAGCGATTTCAGTTTTTAAGCACAAAGGACACGAAGGTAACCACAAAGTACACTACAAGATTAGGTGTATCTTTAGTGATACTTTGTGGAGTATCTTTGAGAACTTTGTGTTAAAAAAAGTCACCTGCTGAATTCCTGATGTTTTATCTGCGAACATCATAATAAATCATAAAAAATCAGCGTGCCATTCTTCAGCCATTTCAGTTTTAAAGCACAAAGGATACGAAGGTAACCACAAAGAACACAGCAAGATAGGTGTTTCTATTGTGAACTTTGTGGAGTATCTTGGTGTCTTTGTGTTAAAATGACACCTGCACGATGTAACTACTGCACAATCAGTTTTAACACGAAGGGCACGAAGGAACAAAGTTCACTACAAGATAAAAAAAACAAACCAACAGCCGGGCATTGAGCGAAGCCGAAATGCCGGGCCAAGCACCAATCAATTTTGATATTTTTGTAAAAACCGGTATATTGCAGACTAAATTGTCTTAAATCTTTTACGGTGTGTATGTTTTTATCAAAAAGTTGTTTATACGGAATACGGGCGGCGATTTTTATGGCAACAGTTGAGGGCGAAGAGTTCATGTCGATACGGCATATTTCCGATACCCTTGATATCTCGTTTCACTTTCTTACGAAGATCCTGCAAACTCTTACACAGGATGGGATTATGACTTCCTATCGCGGTCCGAACGGGGGCGTTATGCTCGCCCGCAAGCCGGAGAATATCATGCTTATCGATCTGGTGCGGTCGATCGACGGCAATCAGATTTTTACGGAATGTTTTCTCGGCATGCCTAATTGCGGCAATGCTACGCCCTGCCCTGTTCACGATCATTGGGTGAGTATCCGCAATGATATCGGGAAGCTGCTGTCGAGTATCCGGCTCTCGGATCTGGCAGCAGGGGTGAATACGAACGGATATCGCCTGTCGGAACATGATATTCTCAGCAGAGCAGGCATACAGAATACCATTTAGGAATTCTGTTTTTCGTTCTGCTGCACGAAGTCAAAGAACGTATGCAAGGTGTTCATTCGGCACCTTGCGCCCATATTTAAGACAAAAAACTCTTCTTTCTTTAATTTATGACAAAAATCATTTTCTATCCTGTGGCAATCCACTAATTTAGAATGAGCAACTTATTTATTTTATTCGTTTAAGGACACTATCATGGTACTAATTTCTTCTCTCGAGACCAAGAGTCTGGCTCGTATCGTGGCCGATGATTTTCGCGCTGCGGAGGTATTTGAACGCTACAACCTCGATTTTTGCTGCAAGGGCAAGCGTTCGCTCGCCACCGCCTGTGAGGAAAAAGGCACTGCCATCACTGATGTAATGATGGAGCTTGCCACGCTCTCACAGCAGCCGGGTAATGCACCGCGCTACAGTGATTGGAGTGTAGAATTTCTGGCTGATTATATCGTACAGCAGCACCATTCCTATATTCGCTCCATGATCCCGATGATCGAAATGCACCTGCAAAAAGTAGTCAATGCCCATGGCGCAAAACATCCGGAAGTGATTGATATTCAACGGCATTTTCAAAAGCTTGGCGGTGAACTCCTCGCCCACCTGCTTGAGGAGGAAACGAGCGTCTTTCCGCTTATTAAAAAAGTCACGCTCTATCGTGAGCTCATGATCGACGCGCAGGCAGAGGAGCAGTCGCTCGACGAAGTACTCGCTCCGATTGAGGACGAACACCGCGCCGTCGGTGAAACGCTTGCGGTGATTGAGTCACTCAGCAATTCCTTCACACCGCCTCCGGGAGCATGTACGACATTTCGTGTGTTGTATCAGGAACTCAAAGCATTCCAGGAGGATATGTTCCGCCATATTCATTTGGAAAATAACATTCTCTTTCCTCGGGCAGTAGCGGTGTAGGCAGGAGAGCGCGATGCTTTTGCAGGGTTACCAAGGCCTGAAAGCAGCTATCACTGCAGTACTTCCATGCATTCAGTATTTGGCGTTCCGGCAATGGTTGCAGCACTCGGCGATTCATCACCGCCACACAACCGTTATCCGTGAATCCGGTAATTTTAACTATAGTATTTGCATGTCATTATGAAATTTTTAAACAACCTGACAATACGATGGAAAATCGTATTGCTCGTGCTGCCTATCAGCTTCATCTCCGTCTATGGCATCGTGCTCTTTGCTATCAACAGTTGGGAAAGCCGCGAACGTGCAATTGAAATTGACAATGCTAATCATGCCTCGGATTACATGCTCTTTGCCGCCGGCGAACAGGCAAAGGAGCGTGGATTTACGGCAGCCGTAGCAGCGAATCCGGGTGACAAACAAACGCTGTCGGCAATTCCCGGCATACGCCTCAAGGGCGATGCATGGGTGGATTCGGCGCTCGCCGTTATCCGTCCGCTCGCCGGCAAATACCCTTTTATTAAGGAACGTCTCGAAGAGTATGCAAGCGTGCGTTCATCGCGTGATGAGCTGCGCCGTACTATCGATGCCACGCTCGGGCAGTCTGCGCTTCCGCCGGAACTCCGCGCATCGTGGATCCGTACGCAGACGGCACTCATTATGAGCGAAAATGACCTTGCCAAGGCACTTGTCATCCCGGTCACCCGCGTCGATAAGATTCTGTCGATGAATTCACAGACCAAAAATGCTATTTTTTATGTGAGTGAATTTGCCGGGCGTGAACGTGCCAATATTGCCACCGTTATCGGCAGTGGAGCGCCAATTGACTCCGTACGGTATGGCTTACTGATGAATTATCGGGGTGTGGTCGAGGAAAATCTCAAAATACTGCTCGATTATGATGCGAATCCTGCCGCGACACCGGCGATTAAAGCTGCAATTGCAAATCTCAGGAAAGAATTTGTCGATGAATTCGAACCAACCCGCACGGCCGTCTATGCCGCAAGCGCGCACCGTACTCCCTATCCTATCACAAGTTCCGAATGGATACAGCGCTCGACCAAAGCTATAAATTCTATTCTCAATGTATCGGTGGCTATCAGCCGGGAAGTCAGCACAATCGCCGATGAAGACAATGCACAGAATACCTTCAATCTCCTGATTTCCTTCTGCGTGGTCTTTACCCTCCTTGTGGTCTTTATCCTCGCGCTCCTCATCAGCCGCTACCTTACTTCTAAGCTCAGCTACCTCAATACTGCCTCGCAGCATGTTCTCGCCGGCAAACTAGATATGCGGGTCAATGCTACCGAGACCGACGAAATCGGAACGCTCTCGAAGTCGTTTGACCTGATGATTGCACGGCTTGAAAACCGCCTGCAGCTCAGCGATACACTGCGTGAAGTCTTTGAAATTATGAATACTTCCAAAGACGAAGAGGAAATTCTTGCTGCTATTGTCAACGGCGCACAACGTATCACCGGCGCGCAATATGTGGCCTATTCGCAGTTCAATGACAGCGGCACGGTCGAACGTATGGTCACCATCGGCATGGATGCACAGACCAAGAGCACAATCAGTCACATGCCGAACAACAGCGGTATCCTCGGGCATATCCGGCAGTTCCGCGAGGTGACCCGTATCGCCGATGTATCCAAGCATCCGAAATTTGCCGGTTTCCCGGGCGGACACCCTGCGATGAAATCCCTGCTCGGCGTGCCGGTCATTATGCGCGACATGGTCATTGCTAATTTCTATGCCACCAATAAAATCGGTGCGACGGAATTTAATGAAGATGACGAACAGGCACTCTCACAGCTCGCTCAAATGATCGCAAGTGCAATTATTGAAAAGCATCTGGCCGAAGAAGTCGCCGCGCATGAACGCTATCTCGACGAGAGCGCGCAGCGTATCCTTGCTGCCATGCAACGCTTCTCCCAAGGCGATCTCACGGTGAGCTTGCCGGTCAATGGGAATGATGTGATTGCTGAATTAAGCGATGGATTTAATCACTCGGTCGCCAATATCCATTCGATTATTCATAATGTCATCGAAGCAGTTCACTCGACGGCAAGCGCAAGTGCCGAGATATCAGCAAGTTCTGAACAAATGGCGTCAGGTTCGCGCGAGCAGGCACAGCAGGCAGACGAAGTAGCCACCGCCGCAGAAGAACTCACCTCCACCGCCATGGACAATGCCCGGCACTGTTCACTCGCCGCCATCGACACTCAAAAAACAGGTGAAGAAGCGATGCAGGGCGGTCGGGTCGTCGATGAAACGATAGAGTCGATGAATCTGCTCGCGGGTGTTGTCACGCAGGCAGCAGCGCGCATTGAAGCACTCGGCAAGCGCAGCGACGAGATTGGTGATATTGTCCAAGTCATTGATGAAATTGCCGATCAGACCAATCTTCTGGCGCTCAATGCAGCGATCGAAGCAGCCCGCGCCGGTGAACATGGGCGGGGATTCGCCGTGGTGGCCGATGAGGTGCGGAAGCTGGCCGAGAGAACGCAGCAGGCGACCAAGGAAATTGCCGCTATGATTAAAGGAATTCAGGAGGAAACGGGTGCTGCGGTGCTGACGATGCATGCCGGAACCCGACAAGTAGCACAAAGCAAAGAATACACCGAAAAAGCAGGCGAATCACTCCGGACGATTAACCGGCATATCGCCGAACTGACGGGTGTGATTGCTCAGATAGCGGCCGCGAGCGAAGAACAATCTTCGACAAGCAGTGAAATTGCACGGAATATCTCCAGTATCACACAAGTTATTAAAGAAACAGCACTTGCGACCGGTGAAATTGCTTCTACGACGAATGATCTGAGCGCACTGACCGATCATTTAGAACAATTAACCAATCAATTTCACATAGATCGCACGGCAGAAATGTCGTCCCGCTTGTCCGGTACGTCACGGCGTTTGTTGTCCACGACATAAAAATGGCTGCAATTACTCTGAATTCGGGTG
>JBPOHH010000600.1:0-7069 GCA_052035765.1 Bacteroidota bacterium | reverse complement strand
GATCGGTCAATTCATTTCTTGTGCTTGATCCATTGGAGAATACACCATCGGTCGGTGTGATAAGTGTTTCTTTTTGGGAGAATTGATTGGTCGTCACAAACGCGACCCGTGCACCGACATTCAGCCACAGTGCGCCAAAGAGATTATACTGCGCAATCGGTTCAATTCCTATATCAGCAAGAGAGGCATCGACCCGATGCTCGAATACCGCCGGAATATTGCCGGATACTTTTGTGTTCTCATTCCTTGTGAGTGTTCCCGAACGTGATGAATAGCCGGCACGGAATGCAAGACGGAGTTGGTCAGCAAGGGGTAATTCATAGAGAAATCCGGCTGAAAATCCACTCCCGGTGCCATCCGAATAGAGTGGGCAGCAGGAGGGGACATCCGGAAAACTCCGAAAATCTGCCGAGTAAGAAGTTAGGTTATAATCGCCGAAAATTCCATAAGCGGGACGTTGCTGGGATTGGGCGGTAAATGTGCAGAAAACGATACTTAAACAAGCGAGGAAAACGGTATAATAAACACGCATCATGTGCTTTCAGGAAAGTGAGTAAATGTTTGTCGCGAAAATGCAAATAATTTCCCATAAAATCATCATGATACTACGATTTGGCGGTGCGGGTGACACTTCAGGTGTTCAAAGAACGGGCCGGCAGACGGTGAAATTCCGGGAAATACTAAGCCGCCCGGGTGAGCGGCTTAGCAAAAGCAGGCGATGAAGCTGCCTACAGACTATACTGATATTCGGTCGCGATTGGCAGCGTGACCGATACCGTTGTCATTTCATTCGGTGTGCTTTCAATGACAAAATTTCCGTCGTAAATCCCGACAATACGCTGTACGATTGCAAGACCCATACCGGAACCCTGCTGCTCGTGGTCGCCACGGTCAAACTGCATAAATGCTCCGAAGTTTTTGATCTGATCTTTCGTCATTCCCCGACCTCCATTGGAGATACTGAAAGTATATTCTGATTCTGTTCTCGTCGAAAAAACCCGTATCGCCGTGTCGGTTGTCGAGAATTTAATCGCATTATCGGATAACTCCTGAACGATTTTGGTGAGATGTTCGGGCGTAATCGCAAGAGCTACATCTTCAAATTCACAGACCACATCATTCGCCCGATGGACAGCCGATGCTTTGGTTAGAATAGCCGATGATACGATATCGTAAATATCTGCTGTCATGCTTCTCCGCAGAAGATTCGTTTTTGCCGGGTCGGAGAGAATGGTCTCAAGCTGCACATAATAGAGATAATTCTCAATTAACCGATGAAGCTGCTCGGCAGATGTGTAGATATATTCAGCCATCTCGCCAATATCGGCGGGTTCGAGAGTACGGTATTCCGAACGTATCACTTTCGAAAAACCCAATATCCCAATCAGCGGAGTGCGTAATTCATGCGGCAACGCCATGCTGATGTTGACCCGTAAGTCCTGAAGCTTGGTGTTTAATGTATGCTGAATGGCTTCATGGCGGTCGAGACGGGTTGTGACGGCATGCATTAAGTCATTCAAACTAAATGGTTTGGTAAGATAGTCATCAGCGCCCAACCTCATGCCTTGCCGCATATCTGCACGTTCAGCCCGAGCAGTAAGAAAGATAAAAGGAATCGCAGCTGTCTGAGGATTTTGACGGAGTGCAGCGAGTACACCATAGCCGTCAAGCTCCGGCATATTCGCATCACTGATGATCAGGTCCGGTGTATCTGTTTGGGCGAGGCGCAGCCCGATACGTCCGTTTTCTGCCTGCAGCACATCATAGCCCTCCAGCTCGAGCAGCTCGACGATATTCATACGTACAGGTTCTTCATCTTCAATGACAAGTATTTTTTTCATAGTGTGTTCCTTTGAAATGATGATGGTTTATCGACTCTTACCAGGTCAGATGCCGGAGAATGCGGTGGAATATCAGGGTTGCAGACGTTTCTCTTCAGCTTCCAACAATGGCGTAATTATCTCGATTTCAGTTGCAATTTTTTGTAATAAGTCATTAATAACAGTATCGTTAAATTCAGGAATAAATTCTAATTTTTCAGTGTAATCTGCCAGCTCGAGCAGACTCATTGACAGGGCAGTGCCTTTGATTTTATGTCCCGAAGACTGTACGGCTTTCAGGTTGCGGGCAGCGATGACATCCCGGAGCTCCTGCAGGTTGACGACCATACTTTTAATGGTCGGGGGTATCATTTTCCGTAACATGTGGTCGGTATGCTTGCCCATCCGCTGAGCGAAGTCTTCGCGGTCGAAGTGTCTGTCGGCGGCCGGCAGCGCTTCATCACCGGGTTTTGCTTCCTGAATGGTTGTATCCTGACTCTTGATATCCGGAGCTGTTGTGTGCTGAATGGTAGTGTCCTGAATGGATACTTCCTGTACTTTACCGTCACCCTGATCTTCTTTTTTGAGCCATTTGGCAAAAATATCCCGAATTGTTTTCTCGATATACGGCTTGGTAACGTAGTCATTCATACCGGCTTCGAGACATTTTTCACGTTCACCCTTGACCGTCCCGGCGGTAAGAGCAATGATAGGCACAAGTTCAAAGTGGTCCATTTCCCGGATTGCCCGTGTAGTATCATATCCGTTCAAGAGCGGCATTTGGATATCCATAAATATCAAATGCGGCTGCAGGTTCTGTAATAGTACCAACGCTTCTTTGCCATTGGTGGCTTTGGTAATTTCAACATTCGGCAGAATATTACCAATTATCGTGGTAATGAGGAGCATATTCACCGGTTGGTCCTCGGCTATGAGAATCTTGACGCAAGGTTCGATGACCGTAGGCGACGGCACGGGTGCTATGGCAGGAAGAACAGCAGGCGCTGCAGAAGCAGACGTCGACTGATGAGTAAGTACTTTGGAGAGTGTCTGGAATATCTGCTCCATGTTAATCGGCTTGACGAGCCGGTATCGGATATCAAGTTCGGCACAGGAGGCATTGATATATTCATCGTCGACCGAACTGTAGAGCAGAACTATCGGCAGTTCTTCATGGGAGAGTTTTAGTTTTTTACGGATTTTACGAATGGTCTCAATACCGTCCATTTCGGGCATCTGATAGTCCATGAGAACAACGTCGTATTCCTTATCTTCCAGCAGCATCGTGATAGCTTCACTGCCGCTGACTGCCTGGTCACAGGATATATTCTTGGTGGCAAGAATAGTCTCTACGATTGTGCGATTGTTCGTATTATCATCGACGACGAGCACATTTTTAAGGTTGTCGAGATTCTCCCATTGAATAGGCTCACCATGCATGCTGTCGACAGTAATTTCAAAATAAAAGCTGCTTCCGGAGCCATATTCACTCGTGAGTTTCAGCTCGCTGTGCATGAGAGACAGCAGACGGCTGGATATTGCAAGTCCAAGCCCTGTACCGCCATAGCGTTTTGTCGTTGATGCATCTTCCTGCGAAAACGCTTCAAATATGCGTTGCTGATTTTTAGAATTGATACCGATACCCGTGTCTCGAACCGTGATGAGGAACGTTGTTTTGCGATCACTAATGGAGCGCAGTACTTCTACTTTGAGCTCGATCTCACCGTGCTCGGTGAATTTAACGGCATTACTGAGTAAGTTGACTAATACCTGACGGAGGCGGACTTCATCAGCCCAGACGAACCGAGGAGCATCGGGTGAAATATTGAGCAGGAGTTCGAGATGTTTCTTGCGAACCTGAAAGCTGACGACTTCCAAAACCTGACTGCACAGCTCGTAGAGATCTGTTTTTTCGATACTTAGCTCCAGTTTATTGGCTTCAATTTTGGAGAAATCGAGAATATCATTGATAATCGACAGCAGGGAATTAGCCGATTGATGAATGGTCGACATGTATTTCATTTGGGTGTCATCGAGAGCTGTCTTGGTGAGAATATCCGCAAAACCGATCACGCCGTTGAGAGGTGTACGGATTTCGTGACTCATATTGGCAAGAAATTCCGACTTGGCGCGATTGGCTGATTCTGCGGCCTCGCGGGCAGCAATAAGCTCGATTTCTGCGTTTTTACGTTCGGTAATATCCATGATAAACCCATCAATTCCCACTAATCGGTGCTGGTCGTCATACGTCGTGTGTGAACGCTCTTCGACCCATATTTCCCGTCCGTCGGCACAGCGAACGCGGTACTCGACCTGCACGTGATCGTCAAAGGCAAAATGTTCTTTGACATGTTTGCGTACAGCGATGTAATCCTCCGGGAGAATAACATCGACCCATGTCTTGGTGCTTTGACGGTAGAATTGCGAGGCGGGATAGCCGGTCATATTGAGCGTTTCTTCGTTCATAAACCCAAATATCCACTCATCATCTTTGATAATACTCCGGTAGGTAATTCCCGGCATATTGCTGATAACGGACAGAAATTGCTGTTCACTCGCCCGTATCGCATCCTCAGCGGCTTTCCGTTCGATAGCAGTCGATAGATTATTGGCTAGGGTCTGAAGAATCGAAATTTCTTCATCCGACCATTGACGGCTGTGCAGGCAGTCTTCGAGTACAATATAGCCGTGAAGCACTCCTTTGACTGAAAGAGGGAGGACGAGCATTGCTGCAATTCCGAGACTTTGCAGGAATGGTGACAGCACCGGATCGGCTTCATCGACCGAAGCTGAGTAATAGCCGTTGCGATAAATTTTTCGGTAAAAATCCTTATACGTATCGGATTGAATTCTCTCAAGACTCGGCTCGGCATAGTCCGACTGTACATCAGCGCCGAGCCATACTATTTTCCTGCTCAATTCACGGGCTCGGATGCCGGTACCTTTATTTTCGAAGTAATGTATCCGATCGACGCCGATGAGATTGCCGATGGTTTCAAAACAGTTAAAAAGCGTCGTGCTCCAGTTCTGACTCTGCAGCAGACCCTGCGTCGTCTCGGTAATGGCAGCAAGAAGCTTGCTTTTGTATTGCGCACTTTCCTCAGCACGTTTAGTATTATTAGATTCTCTGGTAAGAGTGACGATGTCGGCAATTGATCGTGCAAATATCACATCATCTTCATTCCACGAACGGATGGTATCGCTCGATTCGCAGCAGAGAATACCCGATACTTCTCCATTGATTCGAATCGGAATATCGAGCATGGAGCGAATAGCATCATGCTGAAAATACCCTTGAGTAAATTCCAGCGTATGTTCATGCGTGGTAATATCGGGAGCAATTATGTGCTGCCCAGCGAGTATTGCCCTAAAATATATGGGAAAATCAGCATACTGTAGCACCGTGCCCGCTGAATGACGAGTCTCTGCGCCGGCGGTGAACATATCACGACAGACGATACCGTCACCGGTGGTGGTGCAGTCCCAAATACTGACGACATTACTGTCAAGACCCTCGGCTGCCGCCTCGGTAATGGCGCGGAGAGCAGCATCAAAGCTGCCGTACTGACTCAGCGGAGTCGTCGATAAACGGGTAAGAATCTTGGTATGCCGCTCGAGTACTACCTGACGGTGCTGCAGGCGGATTTCTGATTCTTTCTGAACGGTAATATCGGAGTGTGAACCCGTCATACGGTACGGCTTGCCTTCAGCGTCAAAGAGTGCCGCACCTTTTGCCAGAACCCATGCATAAGTGCCGTCTTTTTTGCGCATGCGGAACTCTACCGAATAGGTGTCAATTTCACCCGTCAGATATTGATTGACATGATTAAATACCCGCACTTCATCATCGGGATGAATATGACGCTCAAACACCGAGAACGAATTCGGCAATTCATCATTCTCAAAGCCGAGGATCGACTTCCACCGGGTTGAAAAATACGTTTCATTCGTTCGTAAGTCCCAGTCCCATATACCATCATTCGTTCCCTCAATCACGAGCTCAAAGCGCTCTTTAATCTCCGCGATTTCGTCTTTTTGTTGTTGTAATGCTTTCTGCATTTCCAGCAGTTCGTTGAGATTAATCATCAGCACGGCTTCCGACTCGGCAAGCTCGGCATTTTTTGCCTGAATTTCCAATTCCGCCTGCTTGCGGTCGGTGATATCAATCGACACGCCGAGCACGGCACCTTTTGCAATACCGGGGAAGTCGATTGGTACTTTCGTCGTTTGGAAGGTACCGCGCGTGCCGTCTTTGCGGAGGATCTGTTCTTCCGGTATCAGCAGCGGCTGCTTGGTATCAATCACCTGCCGGTCGTTTTTCAGGAATTGTTCGACCTCTTCTGCGGATGCACCATAGCCGAAATCTGTCAGACCGACGACTTCTTCCGGTGTCTTGCCGAAGAGCTCGGCGACGGCTTTATTCACAAAGAGAAAACGTCCGTCGTAATCTTTGCAGAAGATATAACCTGTTACATTATCGAGAATTGACTGCAGTTGAATACTCAGCGTCTTGATTTGCAGTTCGGTCTCGATCGTCGCTGTCACATCACGTTCAATAGCAATAAAATTCGTGCAGACACCCTCGTCATCGAAGACAGGAGTAATCGTCAGGTTCAGCCAATACCTTGTGCCGTCTTTCGAGTAATTAAGAATCGTTTCATTCACGTTTTGAAACTGTTGGACTGCAAGCCTGATACGTTCTTTCGTGGCTTGATCGGTATCCGGACCCTGCAAAATTCTCCCCGGATACTGCCCGATAACTTCCCGGCTTGTATAGCCGGTGAGCTTTTCGAAGGCATCATTGACCCAGGTAATTCTGCCGGAAGCATCCGAAACGATAATTGCGTCCGTCGCCTTGGAGGTGATGAGAGCGAGTTCGCGGTTCTTGTCTTCTGCCTGCCTCCGCAAATGCACTTGCTTTTGCAGATATTCAGTGAGGACGAGCAGATTATTGGTATCAAATTCCTGATGGAGGGAGTCATCATTCTCAAGCGAGGAGATCACCGAGAGCAGGGTATTGATGCTCTGGTCGCGCACTTTCTTCTCGTTCAGCAATTTCTGCGTTATCTCATAATATTCCGTATCGGCGATATCGAATGCCCGTTGCTGCAGCTGTTTGTCATTATCATAATTCTGATACGACTCACTTACTGCCTGAAGAAAACTTGCCAGGCCGGGGTGTGAACTCCAGTCCAGATCGGGGAGAAAGCGCTTGATCTGTCGTTGCAAGAGTCGATGTACTTCCATAG
>JBPOHH010000797.1:0-2924 GCA_052035765.1 Bacteroidota bacterium | reverse complement strand
TAGAAATACACCCATTACTATTTGTTACGGTTCGAGTGTAGGTGATGGGTTTGCTCACTACTGCTATCGGTTGTGCAGATGTGGGATTATCAAGTCCCGTAGCAGGTTCCCACAAATAGGTTTCATTTGGAACAGCCGGTTTGCCTATCTGAACGGTTCTATGATCACATGCCACTCTTACAGTATCGTTTAATCCAAGTCGATAGAAAAAATAATTAATAAAATTAGGTAATCCCAACTTGCATTGACGTGGCAGGGAAATCGCATCCTCTTCGAAATTACAGAGGGTTCCTTTCAGATTTGGTGTATGAATCACATCTACAAAATTTCTAAAAGTGGAAGCAATATAGAGCTTGTCATCCATTCCCATTTGTATCGCTGATACAAAAGAAACTGATGATCTTACCGGGAATACGACAACAGAATTTAGAATCTGAGTAGGAGTAGGTAAGTCAACTTCATATTGAAAAATTGCTGATTCGTATGATCTTGTTAATACAGTTTTACCAATAGCATAGAGTTTTGAATTGTCCGGTGAGAACGAGACACCGTAAAATTTGTCATTATTTGAAGGATTACCTAAAAGATTGTAATTACTAATTTGACCTGTAGCAGGATTAAAGTCAAAAAGTGCCAAAAAGGAATTTGCATTATGTGTTGCAATTGCAAGCTTCGAACGGTTTGGGGATATTCGAATATAGCCCGCTGTATGATCGATAAGTGTTTCATTATAGGTGGAAATAAAGGGTGTGGTTGTTACACCCTGATTCGTGATATGAAAAGAATAAAATTCATTGTTTGTTCGATGATGAGTTACCACCCAAAAACCTTTACCGGTGCAATCCAATGATCCCGTAAGTTTTTCAGAAACATCATCTAACAATTTGATATTTTTAGCAAGTACATCGACATCAGGATTAGCTACACTGACGATGGAATAATACATGCTGCGTGTAAAAGGATTTACACTTGTCGTAAGATCCGGCACAGTAAAAATGAAATACTCCTTGTCATTTCCGGGATTCGGAATAATGAGTGCCGTCTGAGTTCCGGATGCACCACCCATGAGCCCCGTACCGTTATTAACAACATCATGATTTCCATTCCAAATAGTGCTGCCATCTGTATAGAAAAGAAGCTTACCGGTTGTTTTATTGGACATCACTGCGCAGCCTTCAGTCGTGCTCATTTTACCGTCATTGAGCAGTACAGGTGTTCCGCTTGCAAAACTAAGACCAACTCTATCGCCAAAATACCAGTTGGTAGTTTCTTTTTGTGCACTACATAGGGCGGGTACTAAAAGTAATATAAAAAAAGTAATGTAACCCATCAAATGCTCCCATGATATGATGCTCAGTTGAATGAATTTGTCGCTACTTCTATTTATGATTGCACTTAACCTATTGCTTCACTACCTTTCCCCACCGTCTCACGCAGCCCACTCGCTCACAAGCTTCGAATACCGTTCCGACAGCTCCAATGCGCCGCCATTGGTGTCACTCTCAGTGATCACGATAAACGCTGCTTTTTCTCTGTCCGGTAAGAGTAATATCGAATTGCCGCCCTGAAATATCTTCACTCCGTCAATAAGCATCCGCTCGTTGCCCTCCGAATGCTCCATCGCACGACGCATCACCGTGCCCTTATTCTCCCAGGCACAGTCCACACTCGTCTGATGCTGATACCGGCGGGGGAGCAGACCGTCGAGTTCGGAGATTTTAATTCCGGTAAGCGCCAGCATTTCCATAGTCTTTGCTACGCTGAACATGCCATCCGACGCAAACAAGAAATCCGTAAAAATAAAGCCGCCGCGCGTGCCGCCGACAAACGCTATATCCCTGTTCTGCGTCGCATCCATCATCGCCGAGTGTGTGTTTTTAATACGCACAACCTGCACATTGTAGTCCTTGGCAATCATATCAATTTCACTGCTCGCCATCACCGGTATTGCTATCGAATACGGCTCCCGGCTGCGATTCGATTCTAAGAATAATTTAGTCATGATGGTAAGTAAACGCTGACGGGAGAACCAATTACCACGTTCATCGACAATCGCGATTTTCTCAGCTCCGGCATCTATCTTGAAGCCAAGTTCGTAGCCCAATGACCGCATAACGGTCGCCGACTCAGCCGCTTCCTCATCCGTGCTCGTATCTGAATATGGCCTCGACACATCCATATAATTATTCATCGACACAACGGTTGCCTGAAATTTACCAAGGATTTGCGGGAATATCGTCGATGCTAAGCCAAAGGAGTAATCGACCAATATCTTAAAATGCTTATTGGCAATTGCTTCACTTTCTAATGCTTCCAAAAACCGATTACGATACGCTTCATTCGTACGTTCAGGGAAATTGATATCTCCCACCTTGTCAAACGGTACGCGCTTGATATCTTCACCAAAGAAAAAGCGTTCGATATTCTTCGCTTTTGACGATGGTAAGTCCCTTCCATCACTATTAAATACAATGATATCCGTTCGGTCGTGCTGACGAATTGAACGTCGCACATGCAGCCCAGCAACCGCTTTGCCGTTCCGCAATTCCTGCCTCGTCTGCGGTATCGACGTCACTTGCAGGTCATTCACCGTTACCCCGGCCGACATGAGTCCGCTCATAAGCGCGCGGTGCGTCATCCGGCTCGCGGCATCGGCATCCCGGCTTGCGACAATCGTTGTATTCGCGCCCACGGCATTCCCGATTGCTGCACCGAGCTTCGCAGCAAATTCAGGATTGATTTCAATATTCGACAGTCCTGTAACTCGCGCATCCGTAAAGAGTTCGCGGAGCCATTTTTCTTCCTGTACCAAGCTTCGCGACAGAATCGCTCCCGCCTCGACCTGCTTCCGTGGCCATAATTTTATATTCGGCATCAGCGTCGCTTCACGTCCAATTATACAGCTTTCGGCAATAAATACATTC
>JBPOHH010000720.1:0-4162 GCA_052035765.1 Bacteroidota bacterium | reverse complement strand
GCTAGCTGTCAGCAGACGCTCACCGAACTCGGTATTAATCCGCATATTATCCAGCTTGGAGCAGACTCATCTGTCTCGCCAATGACGTTTGATATTGCATGGCATCCGGCAGTGACGACGATTGATTATACCGGCAGCGCTGCTATTGGTTCCAAGCTCGAACGCCTCATCGTTGGTTCGAATAAGGTCCTATTTACTGAAAAGGTTGGCGTTAATTGCTGCTTAATCGAGAGCACCGATAATCTCGATGCCGTACTCGATAATCTCGCCTTTGGAATTACCCTCTACAGCGGTCAGATGTGCACCGCTCCACAGAATTTCTTTATTCCGAAAAATGGTGTTGTAGAAAATGGCAATCTTATCCCGCTCAACGAAGTAGCAAGCCGCCTCGCCGCCAAAATTGACGGATTGGTATTCAATGAAAAAATCGGTCCGGGCACGCTTGGCGCTCTCCAAAATCCTGCTACTCTTGAACGCCTCCACGAGGCATCGCAGCTCGGTGGCACAATCGTACGACCAAGTGCGCCGGTGGCTCAGCAGGGATTCGCCGAATCACGCACGGTATCGCCGCTGATCATGCAAGTAACGGAAAATCAAAAAGATATTTACGAAAAAGAATGGTTTGGTCCGATTGGATTTGTGATTCCGGTGGAAGATTTTAATCAAGGAATTGATCTCATGGCAGAGTCCGCGCAGACGCATGGCGCACTCTCGGCGGCAGTCTATACGACCGACGACGCAAAGAAAGAGTATGCAGAAAATGAACTTCTCTACGCCGGCGCGCCGGTAGCGTTTAATTTCACCGGACCAATTTGGGTGAATCAATCGGCGGCCTTCAGTGATTTCCACGGCACGGGCGCCAATCCGGCCGGCAGCGCATCCTTTGCCGATTTGAGTTTTGTATGCAATCGGTATAATGTGATCGGAAGTCGTGAGAAGATTGGGTAATGGAATTCAATGCAACGTAGGGGCAACACTAATGCTGTCAATTTAAGAATATATAGGTATGTAATTGAACACTTCGACAAGTTCAGTGTGACGGTAAGTCGTTCGTCATGCTGAGCTTGTCGAAGCATCAAGCAAATGCCAAATTCTTACGTTGACAGCATAGCCCTTGCGGTATCCCATATCAAATACAAATAAATAAACATTTTATAGACCAATATTTTAATTGCCGAAAAATGAAAAATATTCTTCTTCTTGCTTTTATTTTTCTCGGAGTTAGTTCCATGAGCGCGCAGGACACGACCTGGAAAAAGGGTGGTGTGGTGACGCTGAATTTCAATCAGGTGAGTTTGGTGAATTGGGCGGCCGGCGGTGACGGTTCGTACTCGATTACTGGGTTGTTTAATTACTTTGCCAATCACAAGTCCGAGAATACATCGTGGGATAATACGCTCGATTTGGCGTATGGACTCATTAAAACGTCGGATAATCCTATTCGCAAAAACGAAGACCGTATCGAACTCAATTCCAAATATGGTAAGCGTGCGACGGAAGAATTCTTCTATACCGCGCTCTTCAATTTCCGCAGTCAATTCGACAATGGATATGCGTATCCCAATGATTCTACGATAGTTTCACGCTTTGCTGCCCCCGCGTATGTGACATTCGCTCTCGGTATGGACTACAAGCCGCTTCCGTATTTCTCCTTGTTCCTCTCACCCGCGACGGGTAAATTGACGATCGTCGGTGATCAGCGCCTTGCCGATGCCGGTGCGTATGGTGTGGACAGAGCAACGTTCGATCCGTCAGGAAACAAACTCACCGACGGTAAAACGACACGTTTCGAATTCGGTGCGTTCATGGTCGCGAAATTCCAAAAAGAAGTGATGACCAATGTCAGCGTTACCTCCAATCTCACGTTGTTTAATAATTACACCGATAAAGTGAGTTCGAACCGTACAAACATCGACGTCAACTGGGACTTGCTTATCTCCATGAAAGTCAACGAGTACATATCGGCGACGATTGCAACGAATGTGATTTATGACCACGATATTCCCGTGCCGATTTATGAGACAATCAGCGGTGTGAAGACGAAAATCGGAACGGGTCCGCGGACGCAATTCAAGCAGTCGTTGGGGATAGGATTTGGGTATAAGTTGTAGGCAGGAGTTGCAGATGACCAGATTTTGATAAACAATATCAGATACTATGAAGTCGATTCTTGTCACCATCTTTCTCATTCTTTGCGCAGGAAGCAATCTCGGGCTTCTTGCGCAGATGAATTGTGATTTAGGAGCAGCAAAACCATTTACGCCAGAAAAGGTGAAAGGTGGATATAAGCTCTGTAAAGTTTATACTTCGATTAATGTTGATGATGAATCGAAGTTGCATTTAACAAATGCAGATGCAGTATATACTTATGATGAATTTGGGCGCAGAATCGGTGAAGTTCGATATAGCGATACGGTAGTTTTTCAGTCATATTATTTTAAATATGACAGTCTCGGTCAGATGATAGTATGGAATATTGATTATATGGATGGGCAACAGTGGAAGGTAACATTTCAATATTCTCCCAAAACGAATCTACTCCAAGAGGAGCGCTACGTACAAACTAGAAAATATTTAAAAGCTGAAGTAAACGAGATTCGCAAAGTAATCAAATATACGTATGATAACAAGGCACATTTACTACAAGAGAAAGTATATTATAGAGACACCACAAGTATTGAAATACAAAAGAGATACTTCTATAATAAAGCAGGCAAACTTATCAAAGTAACAATCGGAAATGGTGGCAAACCTTATATCGAAAAAATATACAAATATGATTCCAAAGGATATTTGAAAGAACTAGTAAATAAGGGTAATATAAGTGAAAGGTATTCCTATGATGAAAAAGGAAATAGAATCGAAATGATCAAGTATTTTGATGATGGGGAAGTGTTAGATAGAATTACCTACATGTATGATGATAAAGGCAATAAACTTGAAGAAAATGAATATTCCAAAGAAGGAGAATTACGATTAGCTGAAAAATATAACTATAATGACCAAGGTCAAGTGACAGCAATTGTAGTACCCGATCAATTCAACATATGCCGTTCAAAAATAATGAACAACTATGATAGATTTGGAAATCTCATCGAAGAAGTGAAATACAATCATCTTCAACAGCCTGAACAAAAAAATATTTACGTTTATTCGAAGTAATATCTATTTCCCACCTATCTCCACGTCCACAATCCTCCTCCTCGCTGCTTCAAGCGCCTCACGCGCTGATTTCTTCCGATAGACGGCATTCATAATTTCCTCTTCGAGGATGCGTTCGGCGTCTAAGAAGTGAGGCGATGCCGGTAGGGGACGTGCATTGCGAACCTGCTCGAGAAAACTGCGTTGATGATCATTGTATTTTGCCGTGTTTTGAGGAGAAAACACCGCTTTATCCGCCGGAAAACCTGCATCGGATACCGTTTTGCAAAACGCGCTTGATTGTGGAAATGACGTAAGAAATTGAATTAATAATTCCGCTTCTCTGCTATGCGTTGACTGCGACGAACGTGCAAGACAATCACCGCCGAGGATGCTGTAGCCGGAGAAACCAAGATGCGAAGTGGGAATTTGTCCTAACACCACAAACGCTGTATCTTCATGAATTTCATGCGCTTTGTCGAGCAGCCATTGTCCTGTAATCCATGCTCCTATCTTCCCTTGCAGGAGTTTGTCGTCGAGTGTGCGGGACTGTTCCTGCATGCCGCCGTCACACATTTCTAAGTAAAATTCTAATCCCTCAACTGCTGCTGAGTCAAACGTCGCTCCAAGTGGATTACTTGTAAAAAGCTTACTGCCTGCGCTCCATATCACTGGCAATGTTTTTTTGAGCACATTGTGAGGTTCGGCGGAGTTTATTCCCCAAAATCCAGACATTCCACGTTGCTTTTTCATTGCACGGAGCATATCCCACGTGTATTTATGATAGAATAATTTTCCTTGCTGCGGAAATGAATCCACATTCGGAATCATTTTCCGGGACATTACCATGGTGCGGGTATTCATAGTCCATGGCAGGGCGTAGATATGTGCTTGTACGGTAAGGGATTGCAGGGCAGGGGAGAAGTAGCGGCTCGTGTCCTGAGCAAGCGAGTCTGAGAGCGGGCTGAGCGCGCCGGAGGTGATAAATTCGGGCATCCATTCGAAGCCGAGGTGGACGACG
>JBPOHH010000369.1:0-8118 GCA_052035765.1 Bacteroidota bacterium | reverse complement strand
TTTTCATCATGCCTTTGCCTTTGATTGCCATCTCGCCTCTTTCTTGGAAGTGGAGGGACGTTGGGGACATATGGGACTGGCCATTTGGGCCTGCCTCTAACAGGAATGCCTGCTTGAATTCTTCACTGACATGGATTTTCCCTGCTTCTCCATGTGATTCCATCCTACTCGCCGTATTCACCGCATCGCCCCACATATCGTATGCAAATTTATTCTCACCGATAATTCCGGCTACCACACTACCGGAGTGCAACCCAATACGAATCATCACCTTATCACCGGCGTTTGCTTGATAATCATTCATGAATTCAGCTACGTCGATCGCAAATAATGCTGTACGTTCTGCATGATTTTGGGCCGCAATTGGAGCGCCGCAGACTGCCATGTAGGCATCACCAATGGTCTTAATTTTCTCGAGTCCGTGCTTCCGGGCAAGCTGGTCGAATTGCGTGAAGATGCCATTGAGCATGCCCACTAATTCCTCGGCACTCACACGCTGGGATAGTTTCGTAAAGCCAACAATATCACTGAAAAATACCGAGACATTCTCATGGCTGTCGGCAATGTTTTTTTCGCCTTCAATCATGCGGTCGGCGATTTGGGAGGGAAGAATATTATGGAGGATTTTTTCCTGTTCCTGAAAGCGGGCGAGCTTGACCTGGCGGTCACGTTCGGATTCTTCGATTTTGAGGCGGTGTTCCATGAGTTGGGCTTGCCTGATAGCATCCTCGGACATCACTTCTTCTTTGATCTCGTTGTATTTCACATACTGGGTGTATGCATCTATCCACCGGCCGTTATCTTTATACACATTCGAAAGTGACAAGTGAAATGAATAGAGATTATGCTTCACACCCAGCTCTTCACCGAGACGAATTGCCCGGAGAAGGTATTCCTCGGCAAGCTCGGAATTATACCCCTCAAATAATTGAGAAGCATAGAGTTCGCCAATATTCCCCGTCACAATAGCCAAGGCATCTTTCTTGCCGAGCTCCGTGAGCACGCCGTGTGCTTTGAGGAGGTATTCCAGAGCTTTTGTGTAGTCGCCGAATTCGAAATATGCACTGCCGAGACTTCCGGTAAGACGGGCAACCTGAGATTTCTCGCCGAGTTCCTCGAACAGTGAGAGCGCTTTGTATAAGTATTCCAACGCTGAGTCGTACCTGCCGAGTGAAAAATAGACGGTTCCGATATTCCCGAGCACATTTGCAATACCGGGTCTCAAGCCGAGATCTTGATAGTGCGACAGGGTTTTCAAGTAATATTCGAGAGCTTTCTCATAATTTTTAAGATTCTGATGCACGACACCAATATTTCCTAACACCTTAGCAATGTTAAATTTATCTCCGAGTTCCTCAAATATTGCCATTGCCTTTTCCAAATACTCCAAAGCATGAACATAGCTGCCGAGATTTTGATAAACGACAGCAATACTCCCCCATACACTTGCAACGCCGGATTGCGCGCCGATTCGTTCGTGATACGCAAGCGATTTGCCGTAAAAGTCGAGTGATTCAGAGTAATTGCCGAGCATTCGATAGCCACTCCCAAGCAGGTTCAGTGCTTTGGGTTCTACCTCTCCTAGCGCAAATACACTCGCCAAGGCTAGTGCCTGATGCGCTTTTTCGAGTCCGAGAGTATAAGCTCCACGTTGTATATCGATTTTAGCAAGAACGAGAATGGATTCAGCACGATGTGCACTCGTACTTTGATTGACCGGTAGGGTGTCGAGCGTTTCAAGTACTTGCCGGGACAGCGTTTCTGCTGTTTCGTAATTACCTTTAAATAACTCGCTGTTGACGTGTTGTATTTTGACTTCTAGTGTTTCGATTGTCATAAATTGTATGTTATGTTGAGGGAACTACCGAGTAGTGCTCAAGAAGAAAAATCGATTCGAACGCTTGGACGCTCTTCTGATGCTATCACTTCCGAGTGATGGTATCAGTGCTAAGCGATGCGCTCTTCTGATGCTATCACTTCCGAGTGATGGTATCAGTGCTAAGCGACGCGCTTGACGAACCTGCCAGACCACTGATACCATCACTAAGAAGTGATAGCATCAGAAGACGTCAATAATCAATAGTACCCGGCAGGGCGCGTGCTCCAAATTACCATTGATTTTTCAAACCATTGACAGATGCTGCTATTTCTCTGCTTTTTCTAGGAAATAGGTGTTCATTATTCCCTTGCCTTTGATCTCCATCTCCCCTCGCCGGATAAATTGCAATGACGGTGCATGCAATTGTAGAGACGGTGCATGCAATTGTAGAGACGGTGCATGCACCGTCTCTACGGCGTGTTTGAATTCCTCCGTACAATGGATTTTCCCGGCTTCGCCGTGGGATTCCATCCGGCTAGCCGTGTTAACCGCATCACTCCACAAGTCATAAATAAATTTTGTTTCGCCAATTACGGCGCCGATAGCTTCTCCTGTATTAATACCAATTCTAAGCTGAATATTTTCTCCAATTTCTTCACAAAATAACGCTGTTTGCTCAAGCATAGCAAAGGCAAGCTTCGCTATGCGTAGTGCATGGTCGTCACAAGGTGTTGGAGCGCCGGCTACAACCATATAGGCATCGCCGATTGTTTTAATGCGTTCAGCACCATGGAGTTCAGTGGCTCTGTCAAAACGTGAGAAGAGGTTGTTGAGCATCTCCACAATTTGGCGCGGCTGCTTGGTTTGGGTCAGTGGGGTGAATCCTACGATATCAGCAAAGAGAATAGTCACTGCATCATAATGATCGGCGATATTTCGTTCGCCGGCTTTCAATCTCTCTGCAATCGAAGCCGGTAAAATATTGAGTAGGAGCGATTCTGACTTTGCACGTTCGATTTCAAGCAGAACATTTTTTTCTTTTATGATTGCATTCTCGCGAGCTCGTTGTGCTTCGATTAGTTTCTGTTGACGACGTTTTATATCTGCATTACGGAGAACGACAAATCCCGTCACAAATACAAAGGAATAACTCATATATGCCCACATTGTCTGCCACCATGGAGGAGAAATGGTAATCACCACTTGCGCTTCGTTGTCATTCCATACGCCGTCGTTATTGGAGCCACGCACATGAAAAATATAGGTCCCCGGGGATAAATTAGTATAAAATGCTTCACGCCGTGAATTGGATGCAATCCACTCATGATCATACCCTTCGAGGCGGTACATGTACTGGTTTTTTTGTGGGGAAATAAAGTTTAGCGCTGCAAATTCGAGTGAAAAACGATTCTCATTATACGCTAAGAAAATATGATGCTTGGCGCTAATGGATGAATCAAGTGATATGTCTTTTGTATCACGACGGAAAGCCGTAAAAACGACGGTTGGTTTATAGGAATTATCATGCAAACTATCAGGGTAAAATTCTACATAACCCTCTGATGTACCAAAGTATAATCTACCGCTCTTCCCACATAGGGCAGCACCATTGTGATTGAAATACGAACTCGGCAATCCATCTGCTTTTGTATAGATTCTATGATTTCCATTATCACTATTTATGCGAATGAGCCCGTTATTCGTAGAAAGCCATATAGTGTTTTGTTTGTCTAATACGACGTTACGCATAGAAAACTTTTGCCTGCTTATTTTGGTTTTTAGGAGTGTGTACTTACCCGTTGAAGTGTTGAAGCGAACTAACTGTATGAAATCCATTCCACAGACCCACCAGATTATATTTGGTTCTTTTCCTTTAAACAGTATTTCACTCGATAAAAGTTCAGAGGAATCTATCTTGTTGTAATCGAATGCGATGTGCTCATCAGTCACCATGTTGTAGAGGACGATGCCGGATTTTTTCGAGAACACCCATTGATGAAGTTGATCTATTCCAATAGTACTATATTCACCAATTACTTTCTCAAAATTGGGAATGATATTATATTTTTGAATTGTTTCGTTTTTTGAGTTGTAAGAGTATTCACCGAACACATCATTTGCCAATGCTTGGTGAGCATTATCCAGTATTTTCGGTGCTCCTATTCGCTTGAATGAAGATGAGGTTCGCTTGAATACACCACGGTTTTCAGATAAAAACAACAAATCACCGTTCTTCGCTGTATCGATGCGCCATACAGATTCTACCGGAAAATTCAAATCTGAAAACGTAGAAGTCTTACGGTTGAAGTAGCTAATCCCATGCGCATAAGCACCTACATAAAGGTTGCTGTCGCGGTCTTCCCAAAAAGAAAATATATTGTTTCCTTTAGGACCTAAGCGAGGGTCTGAAGTCTGACGATAGGTCGCAAACGAACGTCCCGCCACCAATCCAAAAACACCACCGCCCCATGTTCCGCCCCAGATGATACCTTGTGTGTCGGCAAAGACACTATAGATTGTATTCGACGGAATGCTCTCGGTCGATGCGCTATTCATGAATGCAGTGAACTGTTTCGTACGGCTGTCGTACCTAAACAAACCTTGCCATGAACCTATCCAAATTATACCATCTTTATCAATGCAGATTGATCTCAGGTCTTGTGCATAAAATTCTGTTTTTAGAATATTTTCCGGTACGACGAGCGGTACTTTATACCATTCAGCTTTCTTGGTTTTTGGATCGAAATGACATAATCCATAGGCGGTAGTAAGCCAAAAAGTACCGTCAGTACTACAGGCCATGTCGGAAATATTATTCTTGAGATAGTGCTCTATAGTATCTTTCGCTTTCATACTAAGGAGGATATGCTCAAATTTCCCGAGACCATTATATCTGCAATATCCAGGATAACCAAAGGCATAGACTGCTGAATCTTTTAAAACTTTAAGTATCTTGATATTCAACATCTTATATCCATTTTTTGTCGAATCTTTGAGGTCAAATATCAATTCTTGATTCGTTGAAAAGTTTTTATGATGGATACCCCTATCGTTTGTAATCCAATACCCGGAATTGTAATCCGGCGTTATATGCAGAGAATGGGAGGATGTTGTGGAGGTGGGTTTGGTGATAATTGATGTAAAGTTGTCCTGTGAGCGGTTGTATCGAGCAATTACTCCATCGTAGCCTACAATCAGCAAATCACGAGATTTATCTTCACTGATTTCACGAATACCATTTACCGATAGAGAATGTGGGTCGTTTTTATCCTGTCGATAGACCTTCATCGAATAGCCATCCCACCGATTGAGTCCATCGAATGTAACGACCCACAGATATCCGAAGCTATCGCGAAATACCTGTCTAGCAGCCGGATTAGACAAACCCTGATTAACACCTACCTGTATGTAAGTGTATTGTGATGAAGGTGCTTGTGCATGTAATTGTATTACTTGAAACATCAGGAAAACAAGTGTCATTATTTTCATACGATTGTACTTTCTGAAGGAGAAACGAATAGTTTGACTCAAATTAAACATTCTACAAACCCTGAACAATAGCTCAAATACTTCATGATTATACTTTTTCTAAAAAGTATGTTTTCATGATGCCTTTGCCTTTGATGTAGAGCTCGCCACGTTCTACAAAGCGAATATTTTGTAGGGACAGGTCGTGACCTGTCCCCTCGGTATAGGACAGGTCGCGACCTGTCCCTACAAATGCGTGTTTGAATTCCTCCGTACAATGTATTTTCCCCGCTTCGCCGTGGGATTCCATCCTGCTTGCGGTGTTGACGGCATCGCCCCAGAGGTCATAGCTGAATTTCGTTTCACCAACGATAGCACCAATTGCTTCACCACTATTTATTCCAATGCGGATGCGGATAGTTTCACCCATTTCCCGGGAGAATAATTCTGTTTGCTCAATCATCGCCAGTGCAATCTTTGCCATTCGAAGTGCATGGTCGTCGCATCGTTCCGGCGCACCGGCTACCACCATGTACGCATCTCCGATTGTTTTTACCCGCTCTGCTCCGTACTCTTCGGTGAGCTTGTCAAACCGCGTGAATAAATTATTCAGGAGTTCTACTAACTTCTTGGGTTCTATACGTGTACTCAGCGGAGTGAAGCCAACGATATCTGCAAAAAGAATGCTCACCGATTCAAACTTATCGGCGATGTTTTTCTCGCCACTCATCAGGCGCTCTGCAATTGATGGTGGCAGTGTTTTGTGCAATAAATTGACGGTTACTTCATGGCGAGCAATCTTAAGTTGGCGGTCACGCTCCGACTCTTCGATCTTGCGGCGGTGTTCCATCAGTTGCGCCTGCCTGGTTGCTTCTTCGCTTTGGACTATTACTATCAGTTCGTGGTATTTTTTGTTGTATTCGTTGGCTTCTTTCCATCTCCCCATTTGTTCGTAAAGTTCTGCAAGAGATTTGGCGACCTCGATATTCTGTCGATATGCTCCGGTTTCTTCATTCATTCCAAGTGCTTGCATCAACAACTCTTCAGCTTTGACGGTATTATAGTTGACGAAATTCTGCTTTGTGTACGTAGCACCAATATTACCGAGATTAATTGCAATGCCGTGTTTCCTGCCGAGCTCTTTATAGATATCGAGTGACTGCTGAAAATACTCCAACGCCTTAGGGTAGTCCGATAGATGATAATACACATTCCCGATATTGCAGAGGTCACTTGCAATGCCATCTTTATTGCCTAGTCCTTCAAAGAGAGTCAGTGCCTTTTGATAATACTCTACTGCCTTAGGGTAATCCGAAAGATTCTGATACACAATTCCTATATTACAATAATTGGTGGCACTGCCGGATGCCCTGTCGAGCTCTTCGTTAATTGCCAGCGCCTTTTCAAAATACACCAAAGCGCTTGCGTAATCCGAAAGATGTATATACACATTCCCAATATTGCAGAGATTATTTGCAATACCGGTTTTGTTGTCGTGACGTTCACAAATCGAGAGTGTCTTTTGGAAATACTCCAACGCTTTGGGGTAGTCAGAAAGATCCTGAAACACAACGCCGATATTACCGAGATTAATTATACTACCGGTTGTATTGCCAAGCATTTCATGCATAGCAAGGGACTTTTGCAAATACTCCAATGCTGTTGGGTAGTCTGAAAGATTCCAATAAACGAGCCCAATATTGCTGAGAGTGCCTGCGATGCCTTCTCGACCATCATACTCTTCATACCACGCGAGCGCTTTATACAAGTATTCCAATGCCTTAGGATAGTCTGACAGTTGTCCGAACACTATCCCGATATTTCCTGAATTGCTTGCCATACCTGATGTGCTGCCGAGTTCTTCATTAATAGCCAGTGCCTGTTGCAAATACGCGAGGGCATGGTCATTGTCCGAAAGAAGCTGATACACAATCCCACAATTGCCAAGTGCTTTTGCGTTGAGTTCTTTGCTCTGCGCTTCCTCTGCACAAGCAACCGCTTGTTCGGCAAAAGGCAATGCTTCCTTTGCCAATTCACGTTTCCGCAATGATAACACTATAGCAAGAAGGACGCGGCAGTGCAGCTCGTGCGATGCAATGATTTGTGGCAGAACCAAGAGCTCCCGTGCTTGTGCTTCTGCTTTGGCTACGTCAGTACCGGATGTGACGAGTGCTTCGAGTGCTTCAACTGTAGTTTGTAATTGTTCGGGTGTCATTCTTTCTCCAAAAAATAAGTCTTCATTTTCCCTTTGCCTTTGATGTCGAGCTCACCTCTTTCTTGGAAGTGGAGGGACGTTGGGGACACCGGGGACATAAGGGACTGGCCATTTGGGCCTGCCTCTAACAGGAATGCCTGCTTGAATTTTTCACTGACATGGATTTTCCCTGCTTCGCCGTGGCTCTCCATCCGACTCGCCGTATTCACCGCATCACCCCACATATCATACGCGAATTTCTTCTTCCCTATCACGCCTGCTACTACTTCCCCGCTGTGAATTCCGATACGTAACTGAATCTCCTCACCCGTAGAAATTGAACGAAATTCCTTCATCGCTTCCACCATTTCGAGGGCAAAATGTGCCATCGCTTCCGCATGATCGTCTCGCTGAACCGGCGCACCGGAGACGACCATGTAGGCGTCGCCAATCGTCTTAATTTTCTCTAATCCATACTTCTCGGCGAGCGCGTCGAATGCACTGAATATTCTATCCAGACCTTCGACAAGTTCTTCAGGAGTAATACTTTGCGAGAGTTCTGTAAAATTAACGATATCGGCAAAAAGCACGGAAACGCTCGGGATTTTTTCTGCGATAAGTTTGGTGCCGTCGAGCA